>JAEOTF010000139.1 GCA_016840025.1 Candidatus Hodarchaeota archaeon | reverse complement strand
ATCTAAGAAACGTCCCTCGAGATAAAAATGTTTATTTTTCAAGTCAATTTCAAGACGTTTGGCTGCTTTCCAAGTATCAATCCAAATGGGGAGGTCTTTCTGCACTTTTTCCGAAATGCGGACTTGAGGTAATGCTGATTCCTCTGTTTGTTGAGCTTGAAAATGGCTTTGGTACTGTAAATACAAATCCTTTTGAACACGGTACTCACCGCGGTCGGTCTTATACATTGCACCTGCGCTGAATAACTCTTTCAAAACAAGATTAAGCTTATTTGGCGACAGTCCAGTACTATCACGTAATTCATTCCAAGTTCTAGCCCCATCAACTGCAATAGATTTTATGACGCGTCCTTTCCAAGAACCAAGATAAACGGGTGTTTCGTCGGGAATTGTACACACCTCCTATCCTGAAATAATTTGGTTATCAACTAGTGTCCATTTGAAAATAAAAGTATTTGTTGTTTTTAGTACCTTACTTTGAAGTGTTGCTGGAGTTATTCTTGCTTTCGAAAAACTAAGTAACCGCTTTGTTCAGAAGTTCTAGAATTCCTAATTTTATCAAGTTCCCAGCCTTCGGATGCATGAAAATTAATTATCATTTGAAGGTAAAGGGGAAAAGTAAAAGTAAAATCCTTATTAGGGAGGATAGCCGAAAAATCTGTAAATTCGATATACGAGAACTCTTTCATGGCTTTTTTTCTGAAAAGGGCATATCTTGGTTGATAATATTCCTTTTCTAAGAATTCATCTTTATCCACCTCCGAAAGAATTTTTTCTTTTTCATCCCAATCAGGATTATTCTTTCTAAAAATTTCACCAGCCTTTTTTTCTGATGACTTTCTTAATGATTGAATTTGTCCATTAGTTTCTTTATACTCTCCCTCAAAAAACTCCACAATTTTATATCTCCACACCATTTATTTCACCATTCATTAAATTGATAACACGAAAATTGTCATTTTTTTGATTTAAAATCATTGGAAATGGAATCATTCGTCTTTAGTGGTTGTACAGGGCTCCTTTGAGTAGTTAAAAAGCTCTTATAAGATTCTATAAGATGGTTCTTGACTGTCAATGGATATCCACAAAATTCACAGACATTTTTATCCTTAGGCACCTGAATATAGTCTATGTGACATTTCTCACAGAATTGTGGAAGAAAAACAAGCGACCCATCACAAAATGGACAACAAGGTCGGCCAACAGAACCGAGCTCTTCAAAATGATCCCAACAGAGATCACGACTGCATTGCTCGCACTTGAGGAATTTGTCGGTGGTAGAACTTGTGCTACATACTTGACAACTAACCACAACCTCTTTGATCCTAACAATCAAGTCCTGACGAGTTAGAACATATTGATTCGAGGGGAGTTCTTTTTGGATAAAGCCGAAAGCAGTGTTTATTGGTTGGCTATAGGTCTGTTCAACCTGGTTAACTGTTGTAACCTGCCCCGTCACCAATTGCTCAGTGAAAGACGCTGGAATATCGCGTACTATAAGACAATTGTTTATTCTATCAATTTTTCCAACAACTATAGAAGCATCAATAGCTTTAGCAAGGATATCTGGAATATCCTGAACGGGAATGTCGAGATTTTCTGCTAAAGTATTAAAAGGAATATCAGCATAGTGTTTCGAAACCTCTCTCAATTCTTTACGCAAAAAATCGGAAGTAATGAAGTATTCCTAATTGTCGGTGAAGATTCCTTGAATACCTTCCATAGCAATAATTTTTGCAATGATAGATTTGGTGACACCTACACCCTTATATTGCTTAGTAAAAGATTTGATTTTGATCATTTTATTTTTATGGAGTATAGAAAGGATATCAATCTTACAATCTTCTAAAAGCAACTTTTCCGCGGCTTGATAATCTTTTGTTTGATACTTCTTGACGAGAAAGAGCTCTTCTGCGGTTTCTGCTCCAACTTTTTTCGCTTCTTGATAGGTTTCATAATCACGAAACTTACTATTTATAGCCAGCTTAGCTGTGTTATAATCAGGCGCGTTATATTGCTCTACAAGACGCAATTGGTAAATATCTTTCGCACCAACCTGTTGAGCTTTCTGAAAAGTGACATAATCTTTGAATGAGCCTTTTAGAATAAGTCTTGCTGTCTCATAATCAGGTGCGTCATATTTCTTGATAAGAGCAAGGTTCTCTATTGTTATCGCACCTGTTCGTTGGACTTCCTGACGATTCCTTTTATCTTCTCGATACCAAAGATATACTGAGTAGACAGTTCCAAAAAATAAGAAAAAGCCTACAGCAAAAAACCCTGTGACTAATAATACTTGGGTTTCTCCTCGATTTTCATAAATATATTGACTTAAAATTGAGGCAATAGAACCTGAAAAGAGAAATAGTGCGATAATCCACCCTATCATTAACGAAATTAAAACATAGGCATAATTTCTGTTCTTCTGTAATTCAGATATTATTTTTCCCTCTAATTTTTCAAAATATTAGAAGTGCTGATCTAGCTTTTCATTCCAATTTCTTATTTAAGAACTCCTCGCTTAATAATGACGATTCAAGTATCAGAATGATACAAGTTGAACTAAGAATGATTTGAAACTCAAACGAATGCTCGAATAATTAAGGCCTCTTTAGTCTTAGAAATTTCAGAGAATTCAAACATTAGTCGATCTAGCTGCTCTTTCGGGGTATCTATGTTTATAAAGTATAAGAAACAAGTAATGCTTATTTCTTCTTTCATGAATTTAGCAGGTGAGGAATGATGAAAAATAACGGAAAATTACTATTATTATGTTTGTTGACACTTGTAATATTCGGTCCCTTTTCCAGTAAAGGAACAATAGCAGAAGAGTATGAGGATACTCCCACCCAAACCAAAACTGTTGTAATCACGAATACAACCCTAACAGACATAGCTTTTGAGTTATTCACTGTGGACAAGTGGGGAAAAATGATTTCAAACTTTACATGGGATGGTGGATATGAGGATGCTCTTGAAGTCCGTGTGAACTTCTGGACTATTGAGCTGAATGAAGCACTCCAAGCAGATTATGGCGACCTAGGTGTTGAAAATCTCTACCACTTTACTACCTTTCCAGAAGTTGCATCTTATGAGTGTAAGCCTTACTGGGTGGATGACGGAAAACTTCCCGTAACCATCTACTACGAAGTAGACAAGACCAAGAATTCAGACCACGAGATCGAGAATGGAACTAATTTGACATTGACAGTCAAATACTATAATCTCAAGGGCGAAGACGCGACAAAAGATGGACCAGCAGCGGAGGAGTATGAGGATACTCCCACTCAAACCAAAACTGTTGTAATCACAAATACAACCCAGACAGATATAGCTGTTAAGTTATTCACCGTGGATAAGTGGGGAAAGATGATTTCAAACTTTACATGGGATGGAAGAAGTGGGGATAACCTTGAAGTCCGTGTGAACTTCTGGACAATAGAGCTGAAAGAAGCACTCCAAGCAGATTACGGCGACCTAGGTGTTGAGAATCTCTACGACTTTCTTACCTTTCCAGAAGTTGCATCTTATGAGTGTAAGCCTTACTGGGTAGAGGACGAAGAACCTCCCGTAACCATCTACTACGAAGTAGACAAGACCAAGAATTCAGATCATGAGATCGAGAATGGAACCACTCTGACATTGACAGTCAACTACTATTACCTAAAGGGCGAAGACGCGACTGAAGATGGATTGGCTGAGGAAGAGTATGAGGATACTGCTGCTCAGACAAAAACTGTTATAATCACGAATACAACTCAAACTGATATAGCTATTGAGTTATTCACGGTGGACACGTGGGGGAAAATGATTTCTAACTTTACCTGGGATGGTGAAAGCGGGGATAACCTTGATGTCCGTGTGAACTTCTGGACGATAGAGCTGAAAGAAGCGAACCAAGCAGATTATGGTGACCTAGGTGTTGAAACTCTCTATGACTTTCAAACCTTCCCAGAAGTAGCATCTTACGAATGTAGACCGTACTGGGTGGATGACGAAGAACCTCCCGTGACCATCTACTACGAAGTAGACAAAACCAAGAATTCAGACCACGAGGTCGAGAATGGTACCACTCTCACCTTGACAGTCAAATACTATAACCTTAAGGACGAGGAAACAACAAGTTCGTCTACATTACAACCAACTTCATCAATAATTTCTTCTTCCAAAACAGACTCTTCTACTACAACAAGTTTTTCAACCCGCTGGGACACTGTACTTATAGTTTTCACAGTTATCTTTATGCTAATGACAAGAAATCAGAAGAAATATCAATAATACCTTTTGGTGGTTATTTATCTAAAAACCAGACATCAGACCGAAACACTCATACTCGAAGATTTACGCTCCTCAAGCCAACTGACGAGAGTATTTTCTGACAATACTCGTTTTCCAGACAATAAATGGATACCACGGTCATTTTTCGATGGTCTCATCACTAAAAAATCCATTAGTGGTGATATCTTCCAATCCCTTTGAATCAACATATGTTTCGGTGTAACCATAATCAGCACAAGTGAAAAAATTCAATGGGGGACCTTTGAATTTTCGCAGCATTAGGCGAATAGGAGAAGGAACATGATGAGTCGCTCGATGAGGGCCAGCAATCCGATGACTACCACATCTTAAACATTTTTTTGGGTCTTTCATTCTTATAACCAAAGCTGGTAGGAAAAGGAACAATTTAATTAATATTCTTGAACTGAAGAAAGAAAGAGTTAATGAGAATAAAATCTAGTTTTGGAAATCCCGAAAATTAAAAACCAGACATCAGACCGACACACTCTTTTTTAACACCTGAAGAATTAAGGTGTCAAAGATCTCCTCAATGACTTCTTTATCAGTGTGTCTGGTCTCGAAATAATGAGTAACCAACTCCTTTGCAAGAAGTTGCCCCTCTTCTGTTGTAACAGCTTCCGATTCAGTGAGAAAACTGACTAGAGCAATGGGGATACGACGTTTAGGTATGACTGACTCAGATAATTCATCATACCAGCCCTTAACTGCATCAAAAGAATCCCTCTTGCTCTTATCAAAGGTGATGATAACCGCAGAGGAACCACGATAATTACGTCGTCGAAAGGATTTTTTATCTTCTGGTGTTCCCACAAGAATAAAAGGTGCTGTATCTCCTGGGTCTGCTAAAAGGATTAACTTTACAGGATTACCATCAACCTGGATCCGTTTAATCAAAAAATATTCTCCAGTGGGTGGTTTCAATTCTCCAAAAACATCCCCTGCAGCATATGTGAGAAGAAATTTAGTTTTAAATTCAGATGATCCTATAACACAGATTTTTAGAAGATATTCATCAGACATTTTCAGATTCAGGTATGGTATTCGCCATCTAATAATCCTATGCAAAATTGGCTACTATGTTGAAATTTTGGGATAACTAATAGCGAATACCGTAATCTCTATCCCTCCGAAAATTAAAAACCAGACATCAGACCGACACACTCCTACTCGAAGAATTACACTCCTAAAGCCAACTGACGATAGTATTTACTAAAAATACTCGTTTTCCACAATTTTAGTGAAAATTAGCCTGTGTGCGATTAGTGGCAGCAAATGAAGACTGTTAGAAACTACAGGGATTGATATGTCTGTTATTGATCTCTAGTAAGAGTCGTTCGATGAACCATTTGCTGAGCTTTTTTGATATATTCGACGATTTGGGCTTGGATTAAGCGTT
>JAEOTF010000138.1 GCA_016840025.1 Candidatus Hodarchaeota archaeon | reverse complement strand
TTCTAATACACAAAGGGACAATTTACCAAAATCCTTACTATATACCTCCTGAAGAAAATTATAATATTGGGTGGAAAACCTTTGATGAAGTCCAACATTGGTTAAATAATCTCCAACGAGGGTATGAAGTTCGCGATCATTTACAATCTCTTATTAAGGAAAGTAAAACTATAGAAGAAACACTACAAAAGAATGCTGAAGTATTACAGGAGATAAAAGGTCAACGAATTATGCTTGAAATGTACCAGAAACAAGCTCTCATGAATCAGCATACAACTGACCTTCTTCTAGAAAAGCAAAGGATAGAAACCATTATAGAGATGATTCCCGAAGGGATTCTAGTTCTAGACACTAATGGAAGTGTCGTATTAGCAAATAAAGTATTTAAGGAATTATTTTACCAAGTTTTCAATGAGGAAATATCCATTGGCTCTTCCTGCATGGATTTCTCAGAGAATCCTCTTACTGGAGCTATAAAAGGTGTATTTTCCTCAAAAAAACCAAAATCAGTCACAATTGACCTAAAACCGAAGCATGCACATTTGCAGCTTACTTCTGAAGTACTTAATCTTCCTAATGAGCAAATTAAAGCTATAATCATAACTATTAGTGATATTACCCCATTAATTGAATTAAATAATTTACGTAAACGATTTGTTTCTTCAGTGTCACATCAATTACGAACTCCTATTACAGCCATTGTCCATTCAATAAACAATATAGAGAGATACAAAGAGAATATATCCACAACACAAGAGAGAAAATTAATGGATGTTATTTCGCGTAATTCAAAATTGTTAGCCGAATTGGTAGAGGATTTATTACTCATTTCTCATATAGATGAAGATAAACTCCAACTCAAGGGTGGCTATTTCGATCTTAGAGATCTATTAAATGACATTAGAATTCAGTTAGAGCCTCGACAAAAGATCCAAAACGTCCCCGTTAGCTTAAATTTTGATAGTGAAATCATTTTATGGGGGGATCGTCAGAAGATAAGTCAAGTATTTCGAATTCTATTAGAAAACGCGTTGATATATTCCCCATCAAATACAGAAGTTAAAATTGAAGTTAAAGACAACTATACGGGTCCATACAACCCCCATAAGGTAGATGGCATCCTTATTCAATTCATTGATTCAGGAAGAGGTATAAAAGAACAGGATCTCCCTTATCTATTTGAAAGATTTTTTAGATCAATTGATGTACAGCATATACCAGGTACAGGTCTTGGATTACCCATAGCGCGAGAATTAATCTCGCTACATCAAGGGGAAATCTACGTAAAGAGCAAGTTCGGAACAGGATCCGTTTTTTCGGTGTTCCTTCCCAAATTGAAAGCACTTTCTAACTCAACTTCCATAAATATTGAATTGAACAATTCCTCAATTTAACATTAGTATAACTATGGGATAATACGCATATCACGCTTTAAAAATATAATAATAATCTCTAAGGCGCACCAATAAGTTTTTTGAACCATTCTGGAAGAGTAAATACAATGTACATGTGAATAGGGTAATAGAAGAATCCTATTGCGGAAAAAATAGTCGGTGTAATGATTTGAAATGTATATGCTATCGCAATAATGAATTGACCAGCTGTCAAAAGTAAAGAACGCCTAAACAAATAATTTGGACTTTCTCGTAATAAAATAGTCGCATATGTCAAGATAAGGGGGCTTAGCCATACTGGTAACAAGTAAAGGGATAGTAAAAGTAGTTCATCTTCCTTATTGTGTCCATATTCCCAGATATCTGGCTGTTTGATCCATTCAAATGGTAAAAACGCATAAAGTAAAAAGTATATTATCGCAAATAGACCAAGAGGATATATCAACTTCAAGAATTTTCGGTCTAGGAAATAGAGTCCAAAGAGATCACTTGCTATAATCGAAACGAGGCTTAGTCCTATAGCACTCACCACCAAAATTCTAGCTATTATCGCTTCAATATCATTGTTGGAGATTTCTGCTGCAGATGAATAGCTTAATTCAAGTATAGTTTGTTCTAGCATGAGAGCACAGATTGCAAAACCTCCAAACATCGCAAGTACGGCAATACTGAGAGTTTGTTTATGACCAGTTTGTTTATAGGATTGAAGTAATTTATAAGCAACAATTTCGTAGACTGGAATAGAACAAAGAATAAATAAAATATATAAAAAACGAAGAATCTCCATCTTAGTTACCTCTTCTAGTCCCATATAATGAAATAATAATCTATTTTTAACATATTTATAAAAAGTAACTCTTCACTCAATTAAATAAATATCTACAATGCTGTATTCTTTTGTGTTCTTTTGTGTTCTAAACTATTTTTAAAAATTAAAAAAATTACTTTTTATAAAATATCTCTCCATCTAGAGATAAATTCCAGTAGAATAATTGAAAACAAAGAAAGAGTGACGCTTATGGCAGAACTACCAAGACAAACGGACAATAAATGGACAGTACCAACCCGTGTAGAAGTCTGTGACTGTGGTCAACGCTTTCCAGCTCCTCCAAATGCAACAAAACTACTATGTCCTCATTGCGGTGAGATCTGGTATCCTAATGTTTAGATCTTAAAGATTTCCCAATCCCTGACGGGGAGAGGGTAGAGCAAACACCTTTACCATTCCATTTTCCTTGTCTTTTTCACTTCTTCCAACGGAACAACGGATTTTTTGCCCTTTCAGTTGAAAGCCTACCTTCTCATGTAGTTTTCAACTATCATATTACTTACTAATTATAAATGCTGCCTTAAATTGCTGTGTCCGTCCCCCATAGTTTCCACTAATTGCTCTAACTCCTTACTAAAGTAAATGTATTCGTATAATTTCCCCACTCCTTTTTGTACTGCTTCCGTTATTTCATCCGCAAACTTTTCAAAATCAATCTCATTGGTGAGGAATTAAATGGCGTGATTTCATTAAAATGATTACTTATCATGTTGAAAATCATACACGACAGGAAATTATGGAACTTGTCTCAACTACGTACTGGAGACCTCATAGATGGGTAGCATGGACTCTACATGGTTTAGGCGATGGTTTTATGAAGGCAAATGATTTGTATAATACAAGAATCGCCTATAAAAACGCTCTTAATTTGTCTTCCAAACTTTCTGAACATGAAAGCACTATTAGAGATGATTCTAGGGAATGAGAACTGATAGATTCAAAGCTATCCAAATTAAATCAGCAAATTTCTTCCTTACAATGAAATAATTTAGAATAACTTTCTGACAGAATAACTTGACATTCTACTACTTATTAAACTAAGGGAAAAACTAGGGGTAATTGTAAAAAGAATCATAAACTAAATTAGAAAATAATAAATAGTAATAGTTAAACCTGTCATTACTAAGGTTAAGATCTCTTTTATTTAAAATGTAGTGGGATGGCATTAATGACAAGAGAACGGTCAAATCTTATCTTATTTTTCATACACAATGGATTTCTTCTCTTTTTAATTATATACTTTAGTGTTCATATAATTTGGGCGATACTCGGTGGTCCATATTTTCCTAATGATGACTCATTGTTTCATATAGATGCAATTAAAGGGGTATTGAAAAAGGGATATCCTGCAGGAGACCTTTCATGGGGAGAACAATCGCATAAGTGTGCCTACTATGCCCATCCACCCTTGTTTGCCTATTTAGCCGCTATTCCCGCTTTAATTTTTGGAAGAGATTTGGGAGCGAGAATTGTTTCATGCACTGCTACTACATTAGCGATGTTTCTACTACGGATTCTCGGTGATCGTTATTATCCTGGTAGTGGTACATATGCAGCAATTTTGTATGGTATGAATCCAGTCATGTTTTTTTATGCTTCCACTGCACAATTTGAACCTACAGTTTGTTTTTTTGGAATTTTAGCAATGTATCTAATTACCAAGAGCGAAACAAGATATAGATTACTAGCAGGGACAGCAATTGGATGTGCAATTCTCACAAAAGAAACTGGCGTGTTTTTTCTCTTCCCTGTAATGATTAGATGCTATCTTGATACAAAAGAATGGAAGAATAGTTTGCAGATACTAGTTGTCAGTGGGCTTTGCGGGCTCCTTTATCCACTTCTCGCTTGGTTTACTTGTTGGGAAGCTTTCGAAGAACAATTTTTATTTCATTTTGAACGCAAAAGATGGAAAATTTCTACATTTGCTTATTTTATAATGAATGATGCTCTAATTATTACACCAGTACTTTTTTGCGGTCTAAAAATCTTGAAAAAAGATAAAGATCTATCTTTAGGATTGATAGGTGGATTTTTACTTTTTTATGTTTTTATAAATCGAAAATATCATCCGATCGCTTTGCCCTTAACTGTACCTTTAGCAATTTTAGCGGGAAAAGGCGTACAAAACAAATTTCGTCAACCAGAGCCGTTATTCCTGGGATATGGCTATACTGTACTTATTGGATACTTCTTTGGTGATCTTACGAGTCGTTTGTCGAATTTCAATTGTATTTTCAATAAAATGGGATATACTCTATCAGACTATTTATTTTTCTCTATATTCCTTAGTTTGCTCTTTTTTACTTTTTGGACGTTTATTTCTACCATTGTATTGATTTCTCGCACTTTTAAGCAAAGTTCAAATAAATGATAGCCTTTTAATGAAACTATATGGTTTTTCCTCTCTTAATATGATTAATTACAGTGTTGAAGTTAGAAATTAGTAATTTGAATTAGCCTTCTAAATGGAATGCTTTCTATCTTCTAATTCAAAACCTTAAATCTTCCCATATTTATGATCATATTCCTTTTCATAGTCCTCTACGTCATATCGAACATGGTTATCGTCTATCGGAGAGCTTGAATCGTAAATTTTTATCATTGGTTTGTTATGGACATAAACGACGCCCATTAGGTCATAAGTTATTTCGACATGGGTTTTATTTAAATCTCGCTCGTCTTGCACATATTTGGCTATAATAAAGTATTTAGCATTGCCGCATAGAGGTCTAGCACCAGTGTAGTAATAGGTAATCGCATATTCCTCATTACTACAGTAACTACCTCTTAGTATGTCTGATTTGAAAAGGTATCCGACTACTTTCCAACCCGCTTTGTACGGGAATCCGAATTTGAATTCCTCTGGTTGTTCATCATATAATGTAAAAAAGAAATCATTCTTGTGTTCAGGATAAGTTCGTGTATATAAAACATTATGATCTACAAAGAGCATTTGAGAATAAATTATGGGTATAATTGAACATAGGGTCAGTATTATTAAAATCGGACCTTTAAAAGGTTTTAATTTAATATTTTTCTTAACTAATGTTTTAAAAAGTTGATTTAGTCCGATTAAAGATAATGGAATCCAAGAAGGAAGCAGAGGATAAAAATGACTACCTGGTAATTTCATAATTAATGTTAATGGGATAAAATAAGAAAAAAACCAAAGTATATTGATTTTTAACTCTAAAGTGAAGTTCTTTTGTAGTAAATTAAAGAATGGAAATATCAACAAAAAGAACAATAAATAGGAAGAAGAATAGAAAGATATAAGGATAGCAAACCAAGCTATATGGGTTCTTGGTGAGTTAACACCCGATCTCCAAGCGTAATAACTCATAGTATTCTCAAATCTTGGGTTTAATATAAAAGGCACGTAAAAAATCAGAGTAAAAACCAAGAACATGAATAGAGCTTTGTAGAAGACCTGATATGAATAGAAATACCTTAACCCAAAATTCTTGTACCAAATAAATACAACTACGAAAGTTAAGAATATGATATCCCAATGTGTAAAGAGCCCAAAAGCAAAGAAAAAAGTGCCCCATAAGAAATTCTTCTCTTTTTTAATGTTACTAGTATTCTTCAAGGACTCGTAAAAATATACCATTGCCAATAACATTGTTAAAATAAGAATTGATTGGTATTGGGCTATACGAGCAAATGCAATGTTCAATCCAGTAACTGAATAGAGTAATGCAGAAGATAAACCTATTCTTTTATCAAACATAGATTTAACAAGGATGTAAATCAAAAAGACATTAAGAACTCCTGCAAATGCAAAAGGTGCTCTTGTTATTAGCTCTGTTCTATATCCATTAATTAAATAAAAAGGAATCGGAGCTAATGATTGAGTAGGACCTTTTTTACTCTCAAACATTACATTAGATCTGCCATCAATTAGATTCATTGATGCAATTGTAACAGCAGCTTCATCCCCTTGTAGTTCTGAGTATCCTAGATGTACAAAGCGGAAATATATCGTTATTAGTAGAATTAACCCTAAAATTAAAAGTTCGGGACTATTCAGATCACATTTAGCTTTAAAAACTACATTAGACCTCACTAGAACAAAACCGGTTAATATAATCGCTAAGATGCTGTAAGAGAGAACAAGATTTACCTTATTGAACTCAATCGAAAAAAAGCTGAAGAGGTAAAGATAATAGGTGGAAATTACAACACCTATGCTCAAACTGAGCACAATTACATGAATGATCTCAAATTCTGAGCTCTCAAAATAATAAAATAATAAATAAAACAGAAATCCTGGGAGAAAATAAAACAATAGAACTGTTACTAAGATGGTTACGAGTGGATCAGAAATCATAAAAACAAGGATGTTAGTAACGAGAATGATAGAGAGGACTACGAGAGATATTAATCCTTTACCATGATTTAACCAACGAAAAACATTAGTGTTACTTCCTATCATTTCTTTAATCCCATTTATCCATTTTGAGATAAAAATATCAATTAAAATTCATTTAATTTTAACTTTATCGCAATAAATACTTATTTTGGAAATTGAATCCAGTTGTAGTAAAAAGAAAAAGGGACACAAGCTTAGTTATGTCCATTAGGAAGATATTAAACTTAAAACAACTCTGCAGGTGAAATCTCAGGTATCATCTGTTGTATCATCTTTTTCGGTGCATAAGCTCGAACAGCAAGTGACTTCGTAACGTGGGCTACTTGCATCACAATTCTTTCTATCTCAATAATATCTTCTAATCCTAGATTAGTGATAATTCAGTCAGCAATAAATTCTGCTAACCATCGCTGTTCAAAGTAAGTATCAAGAGCGGTTCGCATATATGGAATTTCTCTGGAAATGAGGTAAAGATAATAATTCTTTTCTTTTCTATAACCAATTATAGCTGCAATTACCACTATTACAAGTGCTATTGCTAGTAAATAATTAATTTCTTCTATACCTTCGTCCCATAACCCTTTTTGCCCTTCTTCTTGTATATATAAGAATCCCATAAAAACATGTGAACCTAAAGCTACAAGAGAAAGATATGCAAAAGAAGAATTCTGCCTTCGCGTAAGTTGATGCTTTCAATCTGACTACTACTAGTTGTATCAAATCGGGTACGCCAGAAAGTTTCTAGTTGTTTGATGACATGAGATGAGTATCCATTTCTAAATTCATTGTGGAAAAGGATACAATGAAACCTCCAAAACATCGATCTAAGGATACAATGAAACCTCCAAAACATCGATCTAAGGATACAATGAAACCTCCAAAACATCGATCTAAGGATAATTCTAAGGATTAATCAAGTGTTATATCTGACTTTGTTTTAAAGATTTACCCGTAGATATTAAAAAAGAGAGGGATTAAATGTCATTCTAACTTCTACGTTTTCTCTGTAAACTAACAAGGGTGACTAGTGTTCCAGTACAAAGGAATATAATTTCCAAAAGCATAAATCCAGTATTAGTGGTGAAGGTGGATGTTGTATCTTCATAACCTACAGGAACTTCACGGATACCATCATTATCGATATCCAAATAACCAGCGGCATCAAGTAGTTGATTAGCTTTAATTTTATTGAACCTAAAATTATCCGAAGCAGGGTTGTGCCATCCTGCGGTACCATAGATCGCAACTGGTAAATATTGATTAAAGACTGCAATTCCATTTCCTCCTTCAGCTCCTACTACTATAGATTCATAGTCTATAGCATAAGCTATGGCTTGACGAACATATTTGTCATTTAATGGCTTTATCCGATTATTGATTAGTAGAATTCTTCGCCAAACGCTGGGGGCAACAACCATATTGATTTCGGATGGGTAATTTTTCAAGCCTTCATTGACATCGATTGAAGTATAACGGGTTAAATCTATTGCTCCATTAGTAAAAGCTCTAATGGTATCATGGGTTGCAAGAATTACACGGATTATAAAGCGTTCCATTCGGGGATATTTGAAAATAGTCGGATCACTACCCCCCTCAGAAGAGATTGGTTCGAGGCTGGTAATACAGTTAGGATTAGCGCCAGTGAACCAATAATCGTTGTGTCTCTCGAATAACCACCATCCCGGTGAATCTGATGCTTCAACTTCATCGAATTTATATGGACCAGAGCCAATCTTTGTGGTTTTATTTGAGAGATCGTGCCATGTCTGATCATTGTACGGTACGGTTTCAAAAATGTGTTTGGGTAAAATAATAAGGTTTTGGAATGCATAGATCCCCCAATTGTCAATATGTTCAAAATTAAAAATAACCTTGTTTCCATCAATTGTACAGTTCTTAATAGAAGATGTTGGTGTATATCGCGCGTCATTTTCTTCAGATTTTATGTAATTAAAAGAGAATCTGACATCTTCGGGTGTCATAATTGTACCATCGTGGAATTTAATATTATCTCGTAGAATAAAGGAGTACTGCAGGTGATCGGTTGAAATTGTATATGATTCTGCAAGCCAAGGGATTATGTGCCCCGTTTCGTTTACAATAACAAGAGATTCCCAAAGTAATCGATCAATAAAGATTGTTTGACTGGTCATCGCTTCATAATATAACAATCCCTCAGGATCAGTAGCTCGTACACCTCGAAAATACCGCATCACCCATTCCAATCCATTTCGACTTGAAGGTAGATTTGTCGTGTTATGAAAATTACAGATACTTAATGGATTATTATCAGAAAGCATTCCGTGGGGAGTTAAAACCAATCCCTCCATACCATTCCGTATCGGAATAGCATCTTTCAAATACGCTATGTGAATATATGGAACTTCCTCTGCTACAATAGCCTGTTGTTGATAAAGAAAATACTGAATCTGATCAGCACTACCATTTACTATAAAATCAAGATAAATATCGAGGGAGCTGTTGTGGATACCACAAAGATTGGTACCGCCTCGATAATCATTCTTAGTGTGGCATAATTGAAAGATGTCGGTAGGTTTGTACGGGTTACTGCTTTCACTGTAATAAATTAGATCATACGAGCGTGTTTCATTAATTGGTGCTACTCCGTTATCATAATCCGAACTCGATGCAAAATAACCATGATTGCCTGATTTACTTCGGAAGGAAGCTGGTAATAACCCACTATGGTCAATTTTTATACCAATATCTTTCAAATACTCTTTAATCATTTCTCCTCCTGCAAAACTTGTGTCATCACCAATGAGAGTATAGAGATCGAAACTCAATTCATTTTTAGTTGTTATTAACCCTTTTGTTACAATAAATGAAGTAGTGGTAGTCCCAATTGCCAAATATAATAGAAAGGAAACAGCTAGGATTTTTGTTATGTCGCTTCGGTTAGTCATATGATTGTTCCTTCTTCCTAATAGTCACATTGATAAAGAAAAGCATAACTAATATATTATCATTTTATTAATTCAATCTTATTTAATAGCTAGTGCATTATTCTACATTTCCTCTGATGAAGTTATAATTAGAACGTGAGATGTCTGAATAAATTTTCCGTACTATTATGAAATACAGATCCTCAAAGTAAATCTGATAGACAGAAGTGAGAAAGTGCCCGATCTAAGATTTGAAATACCTTCTATTGAACAACCGAAC
>JAEOTF010000137.1 GCA_016840025.1 Candidatus Hodarchaeota archaeon | reverse complement strand
TAACTGGACAAGTAGCACAGGGAACATCAAGGATTGAATCAATAGATTCTTGCTTTCTTATGGGAAATAACCTATATGTCCAGCGACCGTTATGAAGTTCACGTTCTCTTTTAATGAAGTTTTTTTCTTCCAGTTTAAGAGATAGTCTTGAACCCTCTCTACTACTAGCACCAAGCTCTTTCCATAACTCACTTTGAATAATCCCATTATCCCCTCGTTCTAAAAGTATTTGGTAAGCAATAAACAATAGATCATCAAGTTTACGCATAATTGAAATGAACCCTCTTTTTTAACAATATTGATATACATTGGTAAAAATTAAAGGTTCCATTGCAATTTAGGGAATTTTGATAAAAGAATAATACTGTTAATATTTATATAATGATAGGAAAAATTAACTGTTTATTCAATATCCAGCCATCACATATAATATATTTACAAAAAACAACATAACGTAATTTTTATTGAAACTATAGAATGATGACGAGAATGACTAACTCCATACATAGTATTTTGAGTAAAGATGACCTCGCAAAGTTAGAAGACCTAAACAACACGCATGTAATGGAGTTAGTTAAGAAATATGTTAAACTTTGTAAACCATCAAAAGTCACAGTAATCACAGATGAACCATCAGAGATTCAACAGATCCGACAATTGGCACAACAAAATTATGAAGAATATAAATTAACAATGACTGGTCATACATACCACTTTGACGGTTATCACGATCAAGCTCGAGATAAACGACACACCGCTATCTTGATACCCCAAGGTCAAAAATTAAGTCGAGGTATTAATACAATAGAGAGAAAAGCAGGCTTAGTCGAGATTTTAGATTTACTTGATGGGGTAATGCAAGGAAAAGAATGTTTAGTACGTTTCTTCTGTCTTGGTCCAACCGATTCACATTTCTCAATATCAGCTATACAATTTACCGATTCAACTTATGTAGCTCATAGCGAAGACATTCTATACCGAAGCGGTTATGAACAGTTTAAAAAGCTCAATGGATCTGATGACTTCTTCACTTTTCTACATTCAGCAGGAGAACTAGATGAGAGAAACTGTACAAAAAATGTTGACAAAAGAAGGATATATGTTGACTACATCGATAAAAAGGTGTATTCAGTAAACAACCAATATGCTGGGAACAGTCTTGGATTAAAAAAGCTTGCTCTACGACTAGCAATATATCAAGCAAACAATAGCAACTGGCTTGCAGAACACATGCTCATTATGGGAGTCCATCCAATAGGAAAGAAGCGTGTAACTTACTTTACTGGTGCTTATCCAAGTGCTTGTGGAAAAACATCTACAGCAATGATACCAGGGCAGACAATAATTGGAGACGACATAGCTTATATTAAGAAAGACAGAGAAGGAAATCCAAAAGCTGCAAACATAGAAGCCGGTATTTTTGGTATTATCAAAGATGTAAACCCAATAGATGATCCAATAATCTTCAAAGCATTGACTACGCCAAGAGAATTAATATTCTCAAATGTTTTGATATATAATGGTAAACCATATTGGCAAGGAATGGGAATCAAAAAAATACCCAACGAAGGTATCAATCACTCAGGACAATGGTGGAAGGGTAAGAAAGATGACAAAGGAAAAGCGATTCCCTTATCGCATTCTAATGCTAGATATACTATGCGTATCAGTAAGCTTGATAATGAAGACCCAAACTTTAATGATCCTAATGGTGTCATTGTGAAAGGTATCTTTTATGGTGGTAGGGATTCGGATACCAATGTACCGATTTTTCAAACTTTTAATTGGGAGCATGGGGTTTATGTTGGAGCAACAATCGAATCAGAGACAACATCAGCAACTCTAGGTAAAGCTGGAGTGAGAGTGTCCAATCCGATGTCTAACATCGACTTCTTAACGATACCTTTAGGAAATTATGTCACAAATCACATCAAATTTGGAAGAAGTCTTAAAAACTGCCCTAAAGTCTTCGCTACTAACTATTTTCTAAAGTCAAATGGAGAGTACTTAAACAGAAAAACCGACAAGAAAATCTGGATATTATGGGCTGAAGGAAGGATACATAAAGAATATGGAGCAGTTGAAACTCCAGTAGGATATCTACCAAAATATGAAGACTTACAAAAAATGTTCCAAATAACCTTCAACCAAGAATATTCTCAAGAAGATTACAATAACCAATTTATGATCAGATTAGACCAATTATTACTGAAGATTGAGCGAATGGAAGAGATCTACCAACCAGAACGTAATATGCCCGTAGAGTTTTGGAATGTGCATAAGAAAATTAAAAAGGATCTTAACGATCTCAAAGTTAGAACGAATAAATCTGAATTAACCCCCGACCATTTTTATTAAAAGACAGTCATACTAAGTATTTAATTGATATACCTACTTTTTAAAAACTGAAGAATTCTCATAGCGACTCTCCCAACATTATTGCGAAACATATCTCAATATTATAATAATATAGTATTTTTTACAATTATATTCTGAGAAATGACATTCTCATTTATTATTCAAGTTTGGAAATAAAATAAGTTAATAACTTAACCGATTAAGATTATACTTAAAGTGATAACTGCCATCCCAGTAATAATACCCATAGGCACCAAATGTCCTTTACCATATTCATGGGCCACAGGTATTAACTCGTCAAAAGCAATGTAGATCATAATTCCAGCAACGAAAGCCAGGACAGCATTGAGTAAATAAGGTGTAATGAAAGGCAATAAAAAAACAGCTCCAATAATAGCACCGATAGGTTCGAATACACCAGAAATAAATGAATACTTTAGAGCTTTTCGTTTATCCCCAGTTGCATAAAATATTGGTATAGCTATAGAAACTCCCTCGGGGATGTTGTGTAAAGTAATGGCTATCGCTAATAAGATACCAACTTCTAAAGAGTAGAGAGCCCCCAGCAAAAACTGCGAAACCTTCAGGAAAATTATGAATAGCTACTCCTACAGTTGTTAACATACCTGTTTTAAATACTTTTTTTACATCAGAACGATGTATTCGTCGATGCTTACCATGTCCCCTTCGGAATGGTTTTCTTGAATCTTCATGAAATCCAAAATTATTATTGGATTTGCCTATCGCTCTTTCAAACATATATTCGTGAGGGATTAAAATATCAATTACAAACATAAAAAAAATACCTCCTATAAATATGATATTCGCAGAAAAGAAACCTATAACATCAATGGATTTCATTAATAGTTCTAGAAATGATATGTTAATCATAACACCAGCAGAAAAACCTAAAGCAAAAGCAAGAATACTCTCAGAAGGGTCTTCAATAAAAAACGCAATTAAAGCACCAATAGTCGTCGAAAGACCTGCAATCAATGAAAGCAAGAAAGCCCATAAAATGATATCCATTTCTTACCCACTCACTTTGACAACATGAATAGTAGAAGCTAGTTTTCTACTCAGAGGGTTTTTTTTTCCTTTAATCTTTACAGTAATTGGTTCTTCAAAAGGACCTTTCTTAAGAATTTCCAGTAGAGTTCCAGGAATTATATTAATGCTGGATAAATATGAAAGATAATCTTTGTCCTCATTTACTACTTTAAGAACAACACCTTTACCTCCTTCAGGCAACTTTTCAAGAGGCTGTGAATCATCTTCAATTATCTTTCCAGATTTTGTAGGTATTGGACGTCCATGAGGACATGTTTTTGGATAACCCAAAGTTTTGTCCAATAATTTGATAACATCATCAGTCAAAGCATGTTCCAAAAGGCATGCAGAATCATGTACTTTACTCCAATCCATTTTTAAAAGATCAGTTAGCATTCTTTCAGAGAGTCGGTGTTTCCTAATTATCGTTACAGCAATTTTTCGACCTTTCTCAGTTAGTTTAACACCTTTGTATGGTTTATGACTTAAAAAACTCTGTTGCTCTAATCTTTCTATAGTATTAGTTACAGTACCAAGAGCAACATTAAGTGACTTTGCTATATCACCTGTTTTAGCGACACTATATTTTTCTTCTAAACGAAATATACTTTCTAAGTATTCTTCTTCGATTTTTGTCGCTTCACTCATAAAACTCGCTTCAACCAATAAATTACGGTTATTCGTACATTTAAATTGTATTGTTCGTAATTTATGTAACTATAATAGAAAATAAGAAAAATAACATTAATAAAAAAAAGGAGGGTTAGATCTATTCACCCATTCCGCCCATACCACCCATACCACCCATACCACCCATACCACCTCCAGGGGGTCCTGCAGGCATGGCAGATTTTGAGGATGCTATAACATCGTCTATTCTTAAGATAAGGCATGCTGCTTCTGATGCAGATTTTACTACTTGTTCTTTTACTGCTATTGGTTCGTAAACTTCAATTTTCTTCATGTCATCGACCTTGCCGTTGTACACGTCGACTCCTATCCATTTTTCGCCTTTTTCGTGCCGAGCTCTTAATTCCACTGCAACATCTATTGGATCCATTCCTGCATTTTCTGCCAGTGTTATTGGAATTATTTCTAATGCTTCTGCGAAATTCAATGCAGCTAATTGTACTCTTCCAGATAAGCCTCCAGCCCACTCTTTAAGACGTGAAGCTGCTTCCATCTCAGGAGCTCCGCCTCCAGCTGCAACCTTTGGTTTTCGTACCACATCACGTATAACGCTTAGTGCATCGTGAAGTGAACGTTCAGCTTCATCCACCATTTTCTCTGTTCCTCCACGTATGAGATTAGTTAATGCTTTGGGATTGTCGCAGCCTTCTATGAACACCCATTCATCATCACCTAACTTTCTTTCTTCAACAAGTTTGGCATTACCCAGATCTTTCTTAGATATATCCTTTAGATTTGTAACCACGTTTCCACCGGTAGCTTTTGTCAGTTTCTCCATACTTGACTGTTTCACTCTTCTGATCGCCATAATGTTCTTCTGAGCAAGGAAGTGTTGCACCATGTCGTCGATTCCTTTCTGACATAAAACAACTGTTGCTCCCGCTTTGGCGATTTTATCGGCCATGTTTTTCAATAAACGTTCTTCTTCGTCAAGAAACGCTTGTATTTGCTTGGGACTTTCAATGTTTATCTTTGCGTCAAACTCTGTCTTCTGAACTTCTAATGCAGTGTCTAACAAAGCAATCTTTGCTTTTTCAACTTTCTTCGGCATACCAGGGTGAACCACTTCTTTCTCTATAGCTATACCCTCTATCAACACTGTCTCCGTAAGAGATGCCCCGGTTTTCTTCTCTAATTCAATGTCGTCAAGGTCAACTGTGTATTTACCATTATCCTTCTCAACAACCTTTAGAATCGCTTCGACAGCCAAATCAGCTAGAAAATCGCTATTTTCTCTCACAATTTTACTGGCCATTGATGTCATTGCTACTTTTTTCAACATTTTTTGATCAATAGGTGAGACATTCAATGCGATGTCACTGTAAACCTCCAATGCTTTTTCAGAGGCTTTTTTATATCCATCTACGATTATAGTTGGATGAACATCTTTTACAAGAAGCTCTTGAGCTTTCTTGAGTAGTTCTCCTGTTAGTACGACTACT
>JAEOTF010000008.1 GCA_016840025.1 Candidatus Hodarchaeota archaeon | reverse complement strand
TTCTATACTTAAAAAACGAGTTGAAGAGCAGGAAAGACAAGTAATTATAATAAATACAGATGGATTGATTCAAGGAGAAGATGCTAAACAATTTAAAACTTCCATGATAAGAAGAGTTCTCCCAAATTCGGTAATAGGTATTCAAAATAGTAGTGAGTTAGAAAATATTTTAAAGCCTATTGAAGAGGAGGGAGTCAAGATATTTAGATTGAAGCCCTCCTCTTTTATTAAAAGTCGAGGTGGAGAGGTTAGAACTGAATTAAGAGAACAGAGTTATAAAAAATTCTTAAGAGGAAATGTATTAAGAAATCTTCAAATGAATTGGATTCAATTAGAATACACACCACTTTGTAAAGGAATATCTCTAAATGAAAATAGAATGAAGTATTTGGAAGATACTATTGGGTGTAAGATAATCTATTGTGAAGAAACTACTGAGGAATTATTTATCGTCCTTGAAGAAGAAAATCAGATAAGTAGTGATAAAATTGTTAAAATGGAAGAGTTGTTTACAAAAAGGGTTCATATAGTACCCGATGGCGCAGAAAAAGGATTACTTGTAAGTTTACTGGACCAAAATCGTCATTTTTTAGGTTTAGGAGTGATATCAAAAATAGATTATCAAAATGAGAAATTGAAGATATTTACACCCTGTAGAGATAAAATAAGTATTGTCCAATTTGGGCAAATAAAAAATAGTAGAGATGGGAAAGAATTAGGAAGAACAAAGTTATTCTCACTTTAACATTTTTTCTTCTCTACCATTTGAATATAATAAAGTTTAACTACTAATCGAAAATTATAGAAAAGATTGAATATAATCACATTTTTTCTCTTTTTTTTCATAAAAAACATATAATATGAAATTCCGTTTTATGAAAGGGAGTTATCCAAGAATGATAAATGTACTCTACAATGAGTGCATTCAATGTAATATTCCCTGAAATACAAAAAATTAATCTTGTTGAGGATAATTAGAAGGCAAGCTACATAGGTTCAGAAGAAATCATAAGTATATTATTTAAATAAGATTAAATAGTTCTTGAGAACCGTGCGTACTATTGAAAGGGATTGTCTTATGATACTTGGGAAGATCAAAGCTGTTATTTTCGATTTAGAAGGAACCCTTCTTACTTCAAAAATAAATTTTGAGAATATGCGGAAGAAGTTAATAAAAGTTCTCACTTTACATGGATTTGCAGAAGATTCGTTTCCATATTTATTAATAACAAATTCTACTAAGTTCAAAGAAACCTTAAAAGAGAAGGGTATAAGCGAAACTAAAATCTCAAAGATCAATAATGAAATTTCAAATGCTATTCAGGAAGTTGAGATGGAAAATATTGAAGATACTATCGAGATCCATGGAGCTAAAGAGATTTTACAGAAGCTAAAAATAAAAAATATTAAGATTGGGATAGTAACACGAAATTGTAGAGTGTCTACCATTGAAGCGTTAAGAATTACAGATATGTTGAAATTTATAGACATCATAGTAGCGAGAGATGACTGTGAAAATCCAAAACCGGACACTGAGCATTTATTAAAAGCACTCAAAGGTTTAAACATCAAAGCTAACGAGGCAATAATGGTGGGAGACTCATGGCTTGATGCACTTTGCGCAATAAATGCAAAGGTGAAGTTTATTGGAGTCTTAACAGGATATTCCTCTCAAGAAAAATTCAGAGAAATGGGAGTTGATGTCCAACCCAGTGTTAAAACCTTGAGTAATTTATTTACATAAACCACTTGATGACGATAGTCATTATCATTTTTTTCGATAATGTATATTTTATCATATATGCGTATGAAAACTGTTTAGATACATTGACTTATATTTTTTATATGATAATAAAGATACAAAAAATTGAAAAGGAGCTAATGGAATTAAATACTGCTTTGGGGATTATGAATGTTTAGAGGAAAGACTTTAGCTGAAAAGATACTGAATGAACATACTTCAAAAGATGTTAAGGCGAATAACTTTGTAATTTGTGGAGTCGATATTTGTTTTGCCCATGATGGAACAGGTCCGTTGGCTATAGAACAAATTAAAAAACTCGGAATAGAAAGTTTAGCTAACCCAAATAAAACTATCTTGTTCATGGATCACGCATCTCCTAGTCCACGAAGAGAACTTTCCAACACACATTTACTTATGAGATCATTCGCAAAAAAAACTGGCATCATCTTAAATGATGTGGGTTGTGGTGTGTGTCATCAGATAATATCTGAATCTTATGCTAAACCGGGCGACATAGTTGTGGGAGCGGACTCCCATACCTGTACTGCAGGAGCCCTAGGAGCCTTTGCCACTGGAATGGGTTCAACAGATATAGCAGTAGCCATGGCTCTTGGGAAAACCTGGTTTAGAGTTCCAGAGACCTTCAAGATTCAAGTGGATGGGCGTTTTAATAAGATGGTTTACGCAAAAGATTTAATGCTCTTTATAATAGGTGAGATTGGTGCAAATGGTGCAACCTATAAATCTTTAGAATTTTCTGGAACCAACATCAACGCAATGGATATTTCCGAGAGAATGACTTTAGCGAATATGGCAGTTGAAGCAGGAGCTAAATGTGGATTATTCTCTACGGATAATAAGACAAAGATGTATCTGCAAAGACATGGACGGGAAGAAAGTTTTAGGGAGATAAATCTTGATGAGGATGCGACGTATGAAAGAAATATAGGAATCGATGTTTCTAAAATATCTCCCATGGTAGCGTGTCCAGACACTGTTGATAATGTAAAGACAGTTGATGAAGTAAAAGGTATAAAGGTAGATCAAGTTTACATTGGTACTTGTACGAATGGTAGGATTGAGGACCTCCGGATAGCTTCGAAAATAATTAAAGGGGAAAAGAAACATAAAAATACAAGATTGATAATTGTCCCTACTTCTCCCAAAACATACTTGGAAGCAATAAGAGAGGGGATTATTGAGACCTTCATTGAAGCAGGGGGAGTGATTATGGCTCCTAGTTGTGGCCCATGTGTAGGGGTACATCAGGGAATTCTAGGAAATGGAGAGACTTGCCTGTCAACCCAGAATCGTAATTTTAAAGGTAGAATGGGAAATCCGGAAGGATTCATTTACCTCTCTTCTCCAGCAACTGCTGCAGCTACAGCAATTATGGGAGAAATAGCTGATCCGAGGGAGATGTAAATTGGTTCTTAGAGGGAACGTTTGGAAATTCGGTGATAGCATCAGCACAGATCTAATCACTCCTGGTCGCTATTACCACCTCAGATCCAATCTTTCTGAATTGGCGAAGCATGCAATGGAAGATGCAGATCCCACATTTTCCTCAAAGGTGAAGAAAGGTGATTTCATAGTTGCTGGTAAAAATTTTGGTCTCGGTTCAAGTAGAGAACACGCAGCTATAGTCATAAAACTATCAGGAGTAAGTGCAGTAATCGCACATTCATTTGCTCGGATTTTTTATAGAAATGCTATTAATGTAGGTCTACCAATCGTAAGCTGCAACACCGATCAAATCGATGAGGGAGATACATTAGAAGTTGATCTGGAAAGAGGAATCCTTTACAATATCACCAAGGACACTACTATGACTTTTCAACCACTACCAATTCTAATGAAAACGATTCTGGAAGAAGGAGGATTGGTCGAGTATATTAAGAGACATGGAGACTTAAAATTGGTTTAAGCAATTTTTTTAAAACAATAGATTTTCTTTTTTTATTTTTTACTTATTTGACAAGCTGTAAACTTCTCATATATTTTAAAAATCATTGGCTTATGCATCTAGAGTTCATAAAATAAATAAATATTCAAATGCGAGATGATAGCTAATGAAGAAAAATATTCTACAAATCACAACAATACTTATTCTGCTCGCTGGTCTAATGAATGTCGGAATTGGCGTAGGTGTACTAAGCGTATATTACATATTCGACATACCTTTTCAAATCGAAACAATCGAAAATAGAGTTAATTCTTTCGAGTTGAATGTTCTCGACAAGACGATTATACTATTAGAGAACACATCATCAACTATTAATTCTATGACTTTCCCCCACGAATTAATAGGAAATACAAATGCAACACTCTCTAGTATTATTCGTATCTTAAATGTTTCAATTGAACAGATGATGGATATTTCTAATAGCTTCTATCATCAAGCTGAGATGTTCTGGGATTTAAGTCCCCTTTGGGACTCTCCTGAAGTAATGAGAGAAATGGGAGATGCAATTAATGAACTTCATCTATCAATAGATATGATTATACCTGCTTTACAAACGACAAAAAATAACATTACGGATATAACATCTGGTTTAGCATTAGCAGATGTGGAGGTTGAATATTGTCAAACAGTGTTTAGTTCTATGTTAAGACAATTTGCAGAAGAATTCAATACGCTAACCGAGCAGATAAAAAATTCTAAGGATCTGTTATTAAGGAATATTAGTTCATTCAAAATAATTACCCCGGTTGTGTATTTAGTTACCATTTATTTTATAGTTCAAGGAGTAGCTTTGATGAGTATATCAATAGTGAGGAAGTATGAAAACACAAAAAAGACAGAATATTGAAAAGAATCATTCTTATAATAATCGTTTATCGTTACAATATGGTCTCACTCATAACTATTGTTTTTTTTGAATTTTTCTGTCATCTTTAAGAGAAGATGAGAGGTTTTTAATTAATTGAAAAAAGGGAGAAAAAAGAAAAAAAAGGTTAATTTAATACATACACTTCAAATAGTTTTTTTTCAGTTAATCTTATTTAGTGGATTTTGTACACCATCATTAATTTTTGCTTCATCTCAGAATATAAACATGGAAGCTAACTATAAAGTGTTCATTTATAATGATACACGATATCCCTATGCTTGGTTTGGTTCAAATGCATCATCTATTATGCTTGAATATATGGTACATATTTTCGGTAAGTTTGACATTCAGTACGCGATTATTAATGCCGATGAATTAAGAGAAATCACTCTGAACGAAGATCCAAATAGATCAATACTTATCTTCTCACAAGATGTAATTCCAGATACAGTATGGGATGGTTCTTCCTCCTCTTCTCTCATTAAATGGATGCAAAACGGAGCAAAAATAATTTGGAATGGGGGTTGGGAATTTTGGTATATCGGTTACAAGAATGGAACGTTAAAACACAAGATAGGAATGGAAAATATACCATTTGGAAAGTCTGTGACTGTGATTGAAAACACTAATGTGTCGATATCTCCACTAGGAACCCAAAATATTCCAAGCTTAAAAACATTTCAAACTCGACGACCGTTTAGTGAAGAGTTCCTACAAGGATTTTATTATGAAATCTATGGTTATGCTCATGTTGGAGGAATGAAAATCATTGATCCGGGATTAATAGGGATAGGCAGTGGTCTCTTTGTAAAAATAGGAGCTACTGCTGGATATCAACTGGACGCATTAGATAGAACAATATACATAACTGAATTCATCTTGAATAGATTTTTCGGCTATAATATCGACCTAACGAATGGACTTTCATATTTTAACAAAGATGATTCAGGCATAGTGTATATACTTCCACATGAAGCATCTACATCGTATTGGAATAGTACTTATGGTGATAGGATTTATTTCTATGCTTATGCAAATGTTACACATTATAAAGAATTCATACTTGCTGATTTTAAGATTATAAGCGAAAAATTCAATTTTATCATTTTAATTTTACCACTAGAAGATACAGATCTATTTTACTATAATCTAAAACAGATAAATACTTGGGCAGCTGAGAATGATATCAAAATTATATATGTCTTCTTTTCAAAGGGAAAGTATGAACCTGAAGACTATTACTTACAAATAGGAAGTTCAACATATAACTTAACAATTGAAAACATGAAATTCCTACTCAGCCAAACATCTACACTGGCAATAGGAATATGGTATGGTTGGGAAAATAGACCTGTAAATATATCCGAGATTGAGAATTTCTATAATTCTCTCCCTGAACAACTAAAAACAAAATACTACATATGGATTGATGAACCTTTCCTACAAAATGTTATTGATGCAGGATTAACTGAATTAACTAATAGGTTGAAAATATCAGTTGTTACAGAAATCTACTCAACTTTAAATCTGTCTTTATATGGATTTAATTTTGAAAAACAAATAGTTATAACAGGTTATTGGAATGCTCTGACTTCAGAAGAATGGATTATACTGATGAAGAAGAAACTTAACTATATATTCCCACCTAATAATCTCTACCAAAGCAGAAGGTTAGGGATATGGATATTCCGAGATGCAGACGATGCATCTTCAGAACGGTATCAAGCATATATCAATGATTCCCTGAATAATCCCTTATTGATAAATATACCTCCAATATCGTCTTTCTCCTATTTACCCAATGAAGTCACGATTTTAGATTTAGTAACGTTCTATGATACATCATATGATCCAGATGGAAAAATCATATCACGTTATTGGAATTTGGGGGATAATTACACATCAGATGATATGAATCCAACTCACTATTATTCAGATAAAAGGTCATACACTGTAAAATTGACAGTTATAGATAATGAAGGTAACAGTGATTCAACAGAACTGATTGTAAAGATGAAAAATCTTCCACCCATCGCAGAATTTACAATGAATCCAGTAAAACCGAAAAAGGGAGAAATCATAGAATTCAGTAATAACTCATCAGATCCCGAAGGGACAACACTCACATATTCATGGGATTTTGGTGATGGAAATAATTCTACTCACTACAATCCAAATCACATGTATGAAAGGGAAGGAACGTACTTTGTTAAGTTTTCAGCAATAGATGATGAAGGGGAGACAGATATACAAGAAAAAAAAATTGAAATCTTTTCAAAAATGTTTAATCTTACTATTGGATTAAGGGATCTTCTTGAAGTACCGGTATCAAATACTGAAGTACTGCTTTATTCAAATGAAAATGAGCTATACACTTCAGGATATACAAATACAAATGGAGAAATTACCTTCCTTGAAATACCAGAGGGAGAATATAAAATTAAAGTCTTAAGTTTTGGAGATTTAACGTCAAAGACAACAATCTTGTCAGCACCAAAAACTGTGCAAGTCAGGATAATATTTTCGAAATATACGTTCGCACTTTGTGGAATAAGTATCGCTTTTGTTCTTGTTATCATAATGGTAGTATATAGAAAAAAACAATTTTTTCTGCATTGAATATGAATAATACAGATTTGAATAATCTGCTACAATTGGTTATTCGATATATATTGCTGGTCTATATGGTTCACTCAATTGTGCTCTATTCATGGGATCATAGCGATTCACGTCTTCCTCTCTGAAGACTTTGATTTCAGCATTAAAGACTTGCTTATAATAATCTCGAGTATCTTTAATAATCTTGAATTCATCAAGTATTCCAATTTCTAAATGTTTATCAACCAATTCAGCAGGTATTTTATTGATATTTTTAATCATAGTTTGGACATATTTAGAGACTTTTTTAGCTTTATTTCGCATATTTTGATCCATCATAATCTTTTTCATGAAGATATTTACTCTTGCTGTTTCTGTTTTAGTGTTTTTTAGGGCATTTAAATAGACGTTCCATTTCCATTCTGGACATATGTAGTAGTATATTACCTTCGGTTTCATTTTCGTGACATGAATAATGTTAGTAGTGTCACTTTGAAGTGATTTAATGAATGCCTCTTGCTCAATAACTCTTCTATTAACTTTGACCTCGTCAAATGTTGGCCATTTAGCTATTGAAACGAAAGATGTGTTACCCATTTTATGCCAGAGTTCTTCGCTGAGATGTGGGGTAAATGGAGCAAATAAGAGGATTCGCGTTGTTAAAATTTCATATAAAAGTCTCGATCTAACCTTTTCCCGCTCAATTGAAGTTTCAATCGATGTTCGACGTAGATACCATTGTATGTCTTGGTCTAACATGTAGAGGGCTTCATGGATAGCTTCTCGTATTCGAAGATTATTCATAGCGTCTGTGATGGCTTGAACTCTTAGATGAAGACGACTAAATAACCAATTATCAATACTTGTAAATTCACTTTTTTCATGATCATGTTTTGAATCTATGACATTAATCGCAAAGTTATAGAAACGTTCTAACCTTTCTCGACAAGATTGTGCTAATCTAGCACTAAAGTCCACGTCTTGTAAAAGCTCAGCTGTGGAGAGTATAGCAACACGAAAGGGGTCTGTACCATATTTTGTAATAGCTTCACTTAGGGGGATGATATTTCCTAGAGATTTTGACATTTTCTTTCCTTGTAAAAGTACACTTCCAGTAACGACTATCTGTTGAGGCCATAAAGCTTCAGGAAAGATAGCTGCATGGTTAAAAATAAAAAAGGTTAAATGGTTCGGCACTAAGTCTCTTCCAGAGTGACGGCTATTTAAGGGATAGAAATAGGTGAACTCTTCCCGCATACCCTTTAAGTGATTTACTTGAATCTCAACTTTTTTTGCTATAGTTTGATCATTTCCTTCATTAAGGAAGATGTAGTCGAAGACTTCATCACTCAATTGTTCAGCTTTAATGCCTTTTTCATTTATGTACTTTGCAATAGGGTAATAGCTCATGTAAATTACTGAGTCAGAAAGACTTTCGATGATCCAATCATCATCCCATGGCAGCTTAGTACCCATTCCCTGCTTTCGAGCACAGGCTTTCACTTTCAACCAATCTATGCTATTCTCAAACTCAGTACGAAGATCATCTGGAATGATCTTCATCATGTTTAAACACTGATAAGCTTTTGCTTTCCACATACTATTGCCATAATCGAGAAACCACTGGTCTTCAAGAATTTTCACAACGATCTCTGCTCCACATCTACAAAAGACGGGACGGTTTACAAGAGTGTGCACTTGAATGGCTTTACCTTCTGATAGTAAAGCTTCATTAATTTTTCTTCGAGCGTCAGCAACAGTCATTCCTACATATTTTCCTGTAATTACTTTCATTCGCCCCATGTGAAATTCCTGACTGTAAACTTTTTTAGTTGCTTCTTCGAGCTTAGTATCCATTTGATCAATTGCACCATATTGTTCCACGATATCTAATGCAGGAAATTCTGAATATCCTTCTAGTGCAATTAAAGAGATAGGTTTTATTTGTTTTAAGACCTCTAAATTGAGATTCAATGTTGAAAAACTTAATCTCGCGTTCTTTAAATCTTCTAGAGCGATGTAATCATAGGGAGCATGTCCAGGAACTGACATTACAATGCCAGTCGCATTTTTAGGATCAACAAATTTTGCTGGTAGAATTGGAATCTTATTACCTGTTAGTGGATTTTCGACATACTGTCCTACAAGATTCTTTCCAGAAACTGAACTTATAATTTTCACGTTCTTATTGAGATATTTTAATTTTTCAGCGAATTCTCTACTTATTAGTAAGACCTCATCATTAACTTCAGCTTTGACATATTCTACATCAAGGCGAATCCAAATATTAGTAACACCAAAGAGCGTTTCTGGTCGTAATGTCCCTGTAGGTAGGAAGAAATCTTCAAGTTTGAATTTAATTATAATAAGGACATCGATCTCAGGTTCTACATCTCCTTGAGTATCATGTTGACCCATAGGATTTCCACAATGAGGACACCATCCAACTGGATGACTGCCTTGTGTTATTAATCCTTTGGATCGAAGTTTTCGGAACTGCCATCCAATAAATTTATTATATTGAGGATCAATCGTTGTAAATTCGCGACGCCAATCAATGGAATATCCCATTTCCATCATACTCTCTTTCATCTCACGACGGAAGTAAGCTGCAATTTTTAGAGGAGAAATGAAAGTCTGAATCACATCTAGAGGAACTTTATAGATTCGAGTAAGTTCATCCAATAACACAGGATCTTTAGCTTCTACTCGCTTTGCTATTGCAAGAACAGGTGTTCCAGTGTAGTGAAAAGCCATTGGGAAGAGGACATTGAAACCTTGCATTCTTTTAAAACGCGCATAAACATCAGTTAAAGTATAGGGTCTGCCATGTCCAACGTGAAATGGCATATTAGGATAGGGATATGCAATGGTAATGAAAAACTTAGGCATCTCTGACTTGGGATCAACCTCAAAAAGTTGAGATTCTTTCCATGCATTTTGCCATTTTTTTTCAATGATGTTCCAATCAATTCCCAATGTTAGGGATTCACCTTTGTAATCTGAGTTATAACAATCTTTTTTTTCACGTATATGTTAGTAAAACATCGATGCAATAAAAATATAATAGCAGAACGATAGCACAGTCTTTCTGTAATAACCCGAAACAATACCCATTAGTGAATGTAATGCAAAGAATGCATCGAAATATGAACCATTTTGAGAAGATAAACTCCAAAAGATGGGTAATATTGAAAAAGGTCCATATTCGTAGTAGTTAATTATTTTATCCAAATAATGCTCCGAGACCAGCTACAGCTTCCTCTTCCTTTTTCTCCTCTTTTTCTTTTTGTTCTTTCTTCTCTTCTTCGGCAGGTGGTTCTGTGGTTGGAACTACTTGAGTAGCGACTAATCCTGGTGATGTTTTAATAGCTTCGTCG
>JAEOTF010000022.1 GCA_016840025.1 Candidatus Hodarchaeota archaeon | reverse complement strand
TCATACAAACTTAAACCGCTTGTAACATAGGGAGCGGCAAATTGTAGATACGCCAAGTCAGTTATTGCGGTATATCCAAGTGCCCCAAAGTTGTCAACTAATCCAGCGGGGACTAATTCTACTATGAGATAATTCATGTATCCCGCTAGAGCAGCTGCCTCTGTTGCATTTAAGCTCCACATTGCCTCAATTGTCGTGAAGTTACCACCCTGTACAAGGCCTAAGAAATTCATGGAGTTTGTACCGTTGGTCAATGAATACATTCCGGTAAGTAATCCTTTAGCTTCTGCAAGTGTAAATGTGATGCCAAGATCAGCGGAATCAGTTATTTTTTCCGCCCACGCCCAGTACTCGGGATAATTATCCGCAAGAGTGGGATCTACATCATAGATGCTCAAACCGCCGGTAATCACCGAACTAGCCCATTGTAAGTAACCTAGATCGGTTAGCGTAGAGACACCTAGAGGACCAAATTGATCTATTAATCCATCGGGGACAAATTCTGCTATAAGGTATTGCATATAACCCGCTACAGCTGCTGCTTCAGTCGCATTTAAGCCCCACATAGTAGCAATTGTGGTAAAGTTCTCAGCAGTACCGCCGCTTACGAGACTTAAGAATAAGCCGGCATATGTAGGATCAAAGAGTCCATAAGTGCCATTAAGCAGATCTTTGGCTTCTGTGAAGTTGAAGGTGATACCCAAATCTCCAGAGGCTGGTATGTTTTCCGCCCATGCCCAGAACTCGGGGTAATTCGGGGCAAGGCTTGGATCTATATCATAAATACTTAAACCGCTGGTGATTATCGAACTGGTCCACTGTACGTAACCCAGATCGGTTAAGGAAGCGACTCCTAGAGCACTGAATTGTGCGATTGCTGCATCAGGGACAAAAACCGCCATAAGGTATTGTATATACCCTGCTAAGGCAGCAGCTTCGGTTTGATTTAAGCCCCACATTGCATTAATTGTTGTAAAGTTCTCAGCAGTGCCACCGCTTATAAGGCTCATGAAAAGTCCAGCGTAAGTTGTGTTGAAGAGTCCATAAGTGCCATTAAGCAGATCTTTGGCTTCTACGACAGTAAAGGTGATACCCAAATCCCCAGAGGCCGGTATGTTTTCTGCCCATGCCCAGTACTCGGGGTAGTTCGGGGCAGCAGTGGGATCAAGATCATATAGAGAGAGTCCTTCTGTTATTACCGAACTGACCCATTGTAGATATCCAAGATCAGATAATGAAACTACTCCTAATGGGCCAAATAGCGTAAGCAGCTCGGGTATAACAAAGTCTGCAATGAGATATTGAAGGTACGCCCCAAAGTATATTGCTTCAGTGGTGTTAAAGCCCCACATTGCATTGATTGTAGTGAAATTATCTGGCTGTGCATCTTGAAGAAGAGTCATGAATGCTAATGCATTATTACCGTCAATGAATCCATAAGTACCATTCAGAATTGTTTTACTGGCTGCGACGCTAAATGAATATGCTGTGCTATTGATCTTACTGGACCATGCCCAAAATTCCGGGTAGTTAGGTACTAAAGCTGGATTTATCTCATAAATGCTATATCCATCTTTTACACCCATGGTACCCCATTGTAGAAATGCAATGTCGTTAAATTCAGTTACTCCGAGAGGAGCAAATTGAGTTACCAATGCACCAGGAACTACGAAATCCTTGAAATTACCCAGCCAATATAAAACCATCGTAAGCTGAGTTTGGTTAAGATCTGGAGCATAGGCGGTCATAAGCGCTGTAACGTTGTCCATGTCTCCTAAGGCTGCATTATACCAATACATAATGCCTGTGTCATTGGTTAAAGCGAATTCATACGAGGAATTAAACATTGCTTGGACTGCTGCGGTACTCAGATCAGTTGCATTTACAATACCGCCTTTGAGAATGTCGATTGCTGCCTCAAATCCATCTGGTGCTTGACCATCTTCATTTATATCAAAACCGCCGGGTAATACGCTTGCATTCGCCCATTGTGCATAGAAATTGAGCTCTGCACCGACAGACGAAGGTATAAAGTACTGACTTAGAAATGCGGTGTTTAGATAGTCATCTAAAAGAAGATAGTTCGTTAAGTAACCTGCAATCATAGCAAGCTGGGTCTCATTCGCAGCATAAGACGCTGTTAAAGCAGCCATTATTGAAGCATTTGCTGCTGCTTCTCCATAGCCTTCTAAAAATCCAAGTACACCTGTACCGGTTTGCAGATCTGCAAACCACCCGGGGATGCCGAATGCTGCACTGCCATTATATAGAATCAGTTCTGCAGTAGTTGGTGAAATATCTAAAGAAACACCATAACTCTCCCCTATGCCCTCTACAGGAGCTCCTAAAGTATCATTGAATGCAGGGGTATTGTTAAAGTAACTTGCCCAAGAAGTTGCATTATCTCCAATGGCATCCATGGTGTTTTTCAATACTGTTGCTGCTGTGGTTGCATTGACAGCAAGGTAAAGTGTATCGGTCGCTACAGCTTGAATCTGTTCTAATACTTGTGGTACAGCTCCTGCTTGAACTTGAGGTAAGAAATCATTAAGTAACCCTTGAAGTGATGTATTCAAAGCAGTCCCTGTACCCTGTACTAGGACACTATCAACGAAATCTGTGGTCAGTCCATCCATAATGAATTCCATTGCAGTACCCGACCCTTGGGCTAGGACATTATTAACGAAATCTGTGGTCAATCCACCCATAATGGTTTCCATCGCAGTACCCGACCCTTGGACCATGACATTATCAATGAAATCTGTGGTCAATCCACCCATAATGGTTTCCATCGCAGTACCTGCCCCTTGAGCCAAGACACTGTCTGTGAAATCACCTTGAAGTCCTGCTAATATAGTCGCTACTGTTTGAGCACCGAAGCTAACGCGTAAGTTGTTTTCACCGCCAGCACCAGCGAGTACCCCTAGGTATGCAGGATTTACATTGATTATTTTATCGTCAACGCTTAAAGTCTTTCCAGATTCTTCCGCGGATTTCGTTGCATCGAATATATAGTAAGTATACTCCTTGAAAGTTACTTCTGTCTCGTCATCATTGAAGACTACATTAAATTTTATATCAAATTGACGAAAGACATAAGGGCCGATCTCTTCCAGGTCAGGCGCCGTTCCTGCCTGATATTCCGTTGGATTTGTTAAATTCCAGAAATAATATTTCTTATATTTCGGAACATCATCCTCATCGGTATTTGTTTTCCAATCATCAAAATCTTCTGTATCATCGGGATCTACTATCAAGGTATCCTTAATACCTTGATCTAATTGATCCGCAATGTAATAATTGCCATAGAGTCCGCCTACAATAGCCCCAACTCCGAGAATGGCTAATATAGACACTATAGCAATTTGTGGTGTGTTTGGCATATTTTATTATCAACTCCAATTAGAAAACTAGTTCTATTGACTAAGACAGGACTCTCCCTGTGATATTATTTAACAGATATGCTCAAAAAATGATTCTCTCAATTTAAGATGTAAGAGGTAATATTCTCTATTTTCTTGAAAAAAAGAGTTTTGAAGGACGAGGGACTTCAAAATGAAACATTGTTAAAATACCCATAGAAAAAGGAAACAAGAGTTCAGAGAGAACTTAATCATTAAGATTCTTTTTAATTACAGATGAAAAAAGGAAAGTTATCTGTAAACACAGTGTTTGGATTTACAAGGCTTTGAGTAATTGATTATTACAGCAATTAATCCCCAATCTATCAAAAAAAGCAATTATTTCCATTTTTTTGGGGGATTCCCATAATTTAAGGCCGCCAAAGGGTGAAAAATCCTCTCTGTGTCGGTTAACCTCTCAAAAAGAATTATCTTCCGACGACTCTTTTTTCGTGGTTTCTTCAGCTTTCAATCTACGTTCCTCCTGTTGTTGAACATAAGCAAGAACACGAGTGCCTAATTCTTGGAAGGCATTATCCACATTTTCTCCTGTTAAAGCGGATGTTTCTACGTAAGGCACATCAAAACCCAACCCTTTTTGAATGGTATGCGTAATATGAGCGGCAAATTCTTTTCCTTTTTGATGTGTGATCTTACGACTTTCAGTCAAATCAGTCTTGTTCCCTATCACGATTATCGGGCATATTTGTTCATCATTATTTTTAATCAACTCAGAAATCCAAGTTTGACAGTTTAAAAATGACTGAGGTCGAGTAACATCGAAAACAATGAGAGCTCCTTGGGTATGCTTATAATAAAGCCCCCGGATAAACTCAAAGCGTTGTTGACCTGATAGGTCCCATATTTGAAACGTCATAGGCTGATTATTTATTTCTACTGTTGCTAGAGCAAAGTCAGCTCCTAGAGTAATTAAGTAATCAGTCTCAAAAGTATCTCCCATATATCGCCTGCGTAAACTTGTCTTTCCTACTGCGCCGTCACCCAATAGTACAATTTTTATAGCGAGTTGATCGTCTGCTACTGAGTCGATATCATTGGAACCCATAAAGAGCCACACAACTTATTCTAGTAGATGATTAGCTAATTCTTTTAAGATAAGTGAGAACTCATGTTTAGGATAGCGATGAACGAAGATACTTCGTGACATTTCTCGTGCAACTTCACAAAAACATGGAATTAGCTGTAGAACAGGCATATCTAATTCTTTTTCGATCCAATCCATCATTTCTTGTTCATCAGAATCAAAGTTTACTTTATTTACTATGATTTTAGTTTTTTCAACCGAAAATCGGTCATAAACCGCATTTATTAATTCTCTTGTCCCTTTTATGTCAAATTCATCAACTTTAGTAACAAGGAAAGTCGTATCACTAGCAATGATAGCGTTGATGGATGATAAAATAAAACCAGGACCTGTGTCAATAAGGAGAAGATCTATAGCTAATTCGTCTGCCAAAATATCACGAGCAGCCAACATATTTTGAAGAGCTGTCATCTGATACCCTTCATCCAACTCACGTTTAATTTCGCGATTAATTTCCTCTCCGCTGAAGCTGGCTGGAACAACAAATAAAGAGCCTGTCTTTAAATCAAAGTTTTTTGAAACATCTTGCATAGCCGATCGTAATTCGCAATCTCCATTGAGATAATCATTCACAAACCAGTTCTTTCCACCATTGAACTTCAACCTAAACATTAAGTGCAGAGATGGAGCTCGAAAATCACAATCGAAAATGGTCACGCGTTTATTGAAGCGTTTGGCAAGAATAACGCCCAAATTGGCGCTAAGATGCGTCTTTCCAGTTCCACCTTTGTACGAGTGGAATGTAAGTGTTGTAGTCAATCGACATCATCACTGCAACGTAATAGAGCCCACATCAACTGGGGCTTTTAGTTATTCTTATTCTATGTTTTTATAAAGAAAACATCTTACGCTGACGTTATTTTGATGGTAAGATAAAATATTTGTCCTTTTGTGTATCATATTTTACATAGTTATGTTTAATCAACCACTCAAGTGCGGATTTAGCTTCCACAGCTGTCATAGAAAAATGATTTGTAACATCTGCAACAGTAATTTCTAAGTGTTCTACGAGAAGCCTTGCTGCACGAGCGGAGTTTTTAGGCATATTTACTAGTGCCGCAGATGAGATAGGGGCAAGTTGAGCAAGTTTTTCATTTAAAGAATCACAGAAAGTTGAGATAGCGTTCGCAATCTGTTCCTGATCATTTTGTAAGTCTTCAATTGTGGAAACAGAGCTAAATATTTCACGAATTTCCGCTTGAATTTCGGGTACACTTTTTCTAACATTTTTTTCCATCTTAGATTGAAAAAAGAGGAGAATCATTATTGGATTCCCATAAAGAACGATTCGTGTATCATTAGAGGACTTATCAGCGAGCATCCGCCCTAACATTAAAACTATGCCATCATCAGTGGGAATAGGACCATAAACCCTTAATTCCTGAGCATCTCGAAATCCTTTTTCGCCTATCATAGTGTACAAACGAGCTGGTGCAGAAATCAGAGTAACTTCAGATATGCCTGAATAAAAAAGAGTGTTTGGACCAATTTGATCCCAGACGGTGACTGCAAACCCTATAACAGGATTGTGATTATTGTCCTTCAACCTTTTCTCCTTCGGTCTCTTCTGCTTCCGCCTTTTTGATGAGCAGCTCACCTATTTTTTCAAACACCTGAGCAACATTATGACCTGTTAATGCGCTAGTTTCAACATATGGAGCATCCATTGATTCAGCGAAAGCTTGGCCATCCTCACGTGGAATGACTCGGTCTAGGTCATTTTTATTACCAACAACAACACTGGGAAAACCCCTTACATCAGAATGTAGGTTTATTTCAACTTCCTTCGACCAGTCCACAAGACGAGGAAGTGAATTTGAATCAGTTAAATCAAATACGTAGATCGCTGCTGAACTCCCCCGATAAAACAAACCTCGCACTTCTCGAAACCTTGGTTGACCTGCTAAGTCCCAAATATTGAATTTAAGGTCATACATACCGATTTTAATTGTTTTAACCGAAAAATCGGCGCCGATGGTGGCCATATAGATCGGTTGAAACCCTAGTCCCATGTATTTCTGACGTAAGGAGGTCTTACCGACTCCACCTTCTCCTAACAGTAGTACTTTAAGAACTAATAATTTTGTCAAGTGATCACCGTAAATGGTTTCTTTTGCTTATATTGTGAAAGACCATCCATCTGATTTTTATCGGATTATTTCGCAATAAAAACAGTTTTCCAGAATATACTAAATTTAGCTTTTTACTAATTTATTTTTCACAGTTAGAAAACAGTTACTCCATAGACCTCCACCAACTTGACACAAGTTTTTTAAGTTTTTTAATTAATCATTACTTCTGCATTCACTCGAATTTCTCGTTAATTAGGAGATAAGGAGTGTTATGAGTATATTTGAGATTACTGGTTTTAGAAAGGTTTGAAAAAGGCGGTTGTTAAGTGATATTGGCAAGTGCAGAGTTTTCATCAATCATTAATTTCACGTTCACTAATAATTTGTTGAATAAAACCTCTTACTTCTTTTTCATACTTCAAAACTGTTTGAAGGGGGAGAAAATGTCCAAATGGGCAATACTCTGAATCAATAACGACTTTATTCTCTTCTAAAGATAAAATTAAAGGATAAAGGCGACACCCGAGTGGACGAATCTCATAAACTTTACATCTGCTGGTCTTAGGATCTAAAAAAACGCAATGGCCATTTTCATTATTTAATAATACAAAACCATCAACTTGGCGAATAAATTTATCTTTAGAGTAGCCTGTAAGCTCAAGACGATGAATATCATTCTTTGTCAAAGTCATTTCGGTTTCATGACAACACCGAGCATGGCATTTTTCAATACAGATATGGGAAGAAAGTAGCTGGCTCTTGGACATGCTTTTTCAACCGAGGTTATGGTATTAATCCTAGAATAGCAGCTTTTTTGGCAATATCTTGTGCGACAGCTTCTAGGAAGTCTTTATCTTCATCTGTAAAAGCATTGGGTTTATCACTATCGATATCAATTTCCCCCAACACCTGTCCTTCTTCAGTTATGATGGGCACCACTATCTCCGATTTGGTATTAGGAAAGCATTCGAGATAGCGATCATCTTTTTGTACATCCAGCACAATAATTGTTTGCTTTTCTTGGGCTGCAAGTCCACATATTCCTGTCCCAATTAGGATCTTTTCGTGTTCTGTTGCCTGCGGTCCACACCATGCCTTAAGAACAAGTTCTTGACCTTCAACAAGATAGATTCCTACCCAAGAATACCGTGTAGAAAACAAACTCTGAAGGAGTTTTACCAATTTATCAAAAATAACCTTTGTTTCATCATCTGATTCCAATAGCCGTTCAATATAGTTAATTCTGTCGCTCATCAGCCTTCTAACAATGCTTGCATAATCATCTATTTATTAGCTCACAATGCTTGCATAATCATCTATTTATTAGTACTTGTCGTTCCTTAAGCTATGATCGAGAAAATGACCGACTCAATCGGTGATGCGGTTTTAGCAGTGATATTAGGTGGAGGACGTGGAAGCCGCCTTGTACCACTCACTAATTATCGGTCTAAACCCGCTGTGCCTTTTGGCGCAAAATATAGATTAGTAGACATTCCAGTTAGTAACTGTTTAAATTCAGGGATTCATCGAATATTTGTTTTGACTCAATACAACTCTTTCTCTCTTAATAGGCATATCTCAAGAACTTATCGATTTTCTCACTTTTCGAAGAATTTTGTAGAAATAATCGCTGCAGAACAGACCATAAAAGGAGAAAAATGGTTCCAAGGGACAGCAGATGCTGTTCGTCAAGTACTTCACTACTGTGAACGCTATGAAGCCCCTTATGTCCTTATTCTTGCTGGTGACCATCTTTACAGGATGAATTATGATGATTTATTTAAATACCACTTAAAAGTCCCAGATACCCATCTCACCATCCCTACTGTTCCAAAACCCGTAGGGCAGGCACACCAATTCGGAATTATGCGTACAGGAGAGAATGAACGGATAATTGAATTCAAAGAAAAACCTCAAGACACCGAAGTCCAAAAACAGCTTTTGCAGCCCGATAACTCGGTATTGGCCTCAATGGGAATCTATTTATTCAACACCGAAGTTTTAATAGACGCTTTGGACAATGATTTCCTTGATTTCGGCAAAGAAATTGTTCCCGCGGCAATAAAGACCTTTAACGTTCGTGCTTATGTTTTTAATGGTTATTGGGAGGATATAGGAACAATAAAAGCATTTCACATGGCTCATCAAGATTTGCTCCCTCCTAAGCCTAGATTTCATATGTATTCCCGATTTGGGGAAAAATCACACTTTTTAACTCATTCTCGCTATCTGCCTGCTTCTCAAATTTCACATTCTACTGTACATTGCTCTCTGATCGCAGAAGGCTGTATAATTGATGGGGCAAGTATTATTAATTCAACTATTGGAATTCGAGCCATTATTCGGAAAGGTACAGAAATCTATGATAGTATCATTGTTGGTAACGACTTCTATGAAACACATCCATCTAAATCATCAGAAGTTCCTCCCCTTGGTATTGGTTCAAACTGTGTTATCCGAAACACGATTATTGATAAACAAGCGAGGATTGGGGATAATGTATTAATTGAAAATAAAGAACAAATCGAAGATTTCCGAGATCCGAAAGAACAATATTGGATTCGAGACGGAATTGTCGTTGTTCCTCGAGGAGCAATCCTTCCTAACAGATTCATTATTTAGAAAAGTAAATTTATAAATGAAGGTTAGAATGGGTTATAGTCGATAATTAAAATGTATTTTAGATTTTTAGTTGAGCGAAAGTTTCTTCATCAAGGAATTTAGGCACAAAATTAGTTTAAACTTCGTGAAAAGTGATAATTTTTCTCACTTTAAATTCACTTCATATTTTCTAAAAGACTGGTGTGCGAAGCTTATGAGTCGAAGAAGACGACATCAATTGGCACAAGAATTATCTGAAGTTTTAAAAAGAAGATTTAGCTATGAAACACATTTAGATCGGTATAAGAGGATTTATAAGGTTTTAATCAATGAAATCGCGGAAGAACTACATGCTGAGGAAGAAACAATCCTTCATGCTTTGTACTTCGCAAATTATGTCATTTCTAGCACTGAAATCGAAGCGAAAATGACAGATGAGCAACGAGCTCGACATGTCGTACGCGGTATTGTAGAGGGTCTTAAACAAACCCAACTATCCCATGAGCAATATGTTCAACTTCTTAAACTCACCCATGATGTCTCTATGAAACTATTAAGACTGTTTTTAAACCAGAAAAGAGTTGAAGTTCCTCCAGAAGCGACCCAAGTGGATTTGGTGGATACTGTCTGTAGACCACTTTTTGAGGTCTGGTTTGAGTATACACCTAAATGTGATTTTCGTTGGATCATGGCTGAGTTAGACGCGCCCTTAAGGAAGCAATTTTCTCATCAATCTTTTGAGGAACTCAAGGAGATTTACCCTATTGATGGACAATCAATCGAAGCTTTCTTCGATGCAGGATTATTCATAGTAGATCGGTTTATTGAATATTGGAATGCTAAAGAGGGGCTGCTCGAATAATGCAATCATCTGAGAAGGAAGCTGTTTTTGGATCTATCTGCTTCTATGATACCACTTCCGATCATGTTCGGTTTTTAATACCGCCCGTTATCACTGAGGACACGGATAAGTTAAAACTTCAACAAACAATTGATTCTTATAATGAATTAATCACTTTAAGTAGCCCTGCCCTACGCAAAAGCGATTATCGGCTTCGTTATGCAGTCTTTGATGTGCGGCTCCAAGAAGAAAGCCACTTACCAACTCGAACACTCTTCGTATTCAACACTGAAATTGGAAATGTCGGTCTTTGGAACTTCCTCCTAGCCGCACAAGATGATGTAAATGTCTCCGCAACCGTTGAAGATCTTCAAATGCGTTGTCGAGATGTAGTAGGCATCATTAAACGTCAGAACTTTCTACAAGAAAAAGATTCGACTTATAAGTCAGAAATTATGTATGAAAGAATTCAAAAAGCATGGATAATCGCACTCCTACATTTTTTGAAAGAAACTGAGGAGTATTCAGAAAAAGCAGATGAACTACGATTTAGAGACTTACGTCCAATTGGAGTAATTGAGATTCCATTGTCGGTAAGAGCCCGTGAAGAAATCCAAAAAACAATGGAATCTACTACTAAAGAGGAAGATGAAGTAGATCATAAAAAAGACTCAGATTTGGCAGCAGTTTTTGCAACTGAAGAGATGAAAGATCTCAAAACACTTCTTTTAGATCACTTAGGTTTATTCTCCAAACTTTGTTTGGGATTTCTTATGGGTGTATTTGTAGCTGCCTCGAAATTTTATAAGATTCAACTTCGCCCAAAAGAAGCCCTGATGGAACGTGTGGGCACACCAGATGATTTTATCTTACTTCTTACTTCCAAGGATGATGATAGATGGTGCGGAAGCGTCAGTTGCGCACCCCCTGAAGAGCGATATGGGATTGCAGTGACACGTCGTCGTCAATTAATATCGATAATGAATCGTTATATGAGTACTCGGAGGCGAACACGAATAAATCAGGCAATACAGGAACTTTTCGAGGATTTCTTTAAACGTAAGACGCTGGAGGCGAGTCCAGCCTATGTCCAGCTGTTATTAAGAACTGATCTCGCAACTTATCAAGAAGCAGCTACACCAGAAGAGCTTGAAGCTGCGAGGCAAGAAGTATTAGAAATGCAAGAACTCGAGAATCTCCGCAAATTTTTCTTTGAAGAGCATGTTTTGCAATATATTTTAGATTTTATCGGCATTTCGGCATCTAAAATCAGTATCGAAATAGCAAAAAAGAAAGGCATTATAGATGAAGAAACAGAATCAAAATACTTGGATATTTTCGTTAAAAAACGTGAAGAATCGCATAAAGAATTGTTCGGGGATAAAGAACATTATATAGAGGTTCTTTTAGAACGACTAGATGAATCTATTGAACATGGGTTTAGAAAAGATATTTTAGAGCGAATTGAAGGATTTGAGGAAATACGAGCATATTGCAACAAAATGACAAAGGATCAACTGCTCGAATTCTTTGCACAATGAGTTTTAATGGAACTTCTCTATTTATCTGGTCAAAAAGAAGTATTTCTGATGGTTGCAGTTGAAATGGATACCAACACGATAATTTCATTTGAATTTGTTGTCTGTTTGAAGCCTTATTAATATTTTTAGCTTTCTTGACTAATTCATTAATTATTCTAGGGGGGATTTTAGGGTTGACTTTTCTGTTGATCAGATTTGGATTTTTGTACCAGAGAGTTCTTAAGCAAAAAACTGAAAAATCTGAAGAGAAAACCACCAATGACTCTGGAGAATATTCGTGATGAGAGTCCTCTTGTTCAATTCATATAAAGGGGGTAGCGGTAAAACAACGGTAGCAGCGAATCTAGCAGTTTCATTAGCCAAGCGGAAAAAAAAGGTCGCACTCATCGACTGGGATCTTCAAGGCCCATCACTTCATACTCTCATAAGATTTGAAGAGGGAGAAGAAAAAAAACCGCGTCTCTTTGAATTCCTCGAAAAAAGAAAGTCATTAATGGACGTAATTCATGAGGAAAAACTGAAGGAAGATCTATCTCTGTGGATTTGTAGACATACGGTGGATTTTGACATATTAGAGAAATTAACAGATAGAAAATTGTGGAAAAGTATTACTGTTAGGTTAATAAAAGAATTTAGAGAGTTTGAAAAGGAAAAGTTATTCGATTATATTCTGTTCGATACTGGCCCTGGACTCAGTTATCATACTGTAGGACTTATGATGGCTTGTGAAGCAATATATTTCGTTGTCAGGCCAGATACTTTTGATACACAGGGATTGGAAGACACTCTGATTGCAGTTTATAGTAAAGAAGTCCGAAAAAAATATGATTTACAGGCGTTCTTCATCCTTGGCAAAATTCCACAACATTTTGATCAAGAAAGAAAGAAGGCGATCGTAGGCGAATTACAGGAAAAACATAATCTTAAATATGCTGGTGAAATTTCGTGCTACTGTGAAGTCGCAGGGATGGTAGGAACCACGCTCTACACTTTAGAAAAACCTGAACATCCTTTCTCAAAAGAAATTGAACGAATTGCTGACTATATGGAAAAAAATGCTTAATGGATTACAGAGAAGTTAAGAGACTAAACGATATTTTTTCTTAGATGAATCGAATTCTCCTATTCCTCCTTTTATCAAAGCCTCAAGAACTTTTTTCTGAAAATCAAGGCCGGTCTTATCGAAGTTTGTCTCCTCTGCGATCTCTTCGAGCGATAGCCATTCGGAATCCAATCGGTTCATTGCATTTACAGTAACTTTGATAGCCCCAGTTTCAAGAATGTCCTCAAAACTAACAGAAGTGTCGTTTTCCTTTTCATGAGATGTTGTTGAAGGCACTTCTGATCGAATAATATAATAAACTCGACGATTGAGGTATTCTCGATCCAACCAACCTTTCCGATGAAGGCTTTTCAGGAGATGATTTGCTCGACTAATGGATAAATCCAAAAGTTCAGCAGCTTCAGTATTTGTTATTCGTTCTCGTTCGCGAATTTTATCAAATAAAATAACTTCTCTAGGCGTGAGATGCTCAACAACTTGTTTAGAGGAAAATGAATTTTTCTCTTGCTCGTTTTGTTGGGTTAACAACAATTTTAGATCCTTTCGAAGTTCTTTCAGTTCATTGAGAATCTCGTGAAGAAGCACTTGATACTCGCTCATGTCAATTTGAATCGCCAAAGGTGATCCTCACAAATGGTTTGTTTTTCTTTTCTTTTTTATTATATATACTGAATCAATAAAAAACAATCTTATTTAAGATAAAGATTTTATAAATATTTTTCGTGAATTATCTATAACATTGAATGGGAGCGGTCATATTTTATTCTCCAACAAACTAACAAGACTAAAATCAATTGAAAGAGTAACGAAAGAGTGATCCATTCAGTTGAAATATCTTAAACAGTTGCTTACGACTATTTTCAAAGGTACATGGGAAAATATTATCTTAGAGTGTAATTCTATA
>JAEOTF010000136.1 GCA_016840025.1 Candidatus Hodarchaeota archaeon | reverse complement strand
TTTTGATACTTCCCTTAAATACCTTAAAGGACGCAATTCCCCATCCTCGTGAAAGAAAACACTTACGCGTAGAAACAATTTCTGGTATCTCTGTAAAATGAATAGCTATCAATTCTGAATCTCTTCTTGAGTCATATTTTGATCCTTTTGTTCTGTAATGCCTAGTTTGCAAGCCCGTTGCTCCATGTTTTCTTTTGGTAATACCCCACTCTTTTAGTTCAGAACCAAATTCTTTATCCAATTTGTTTGTAAACATAATTTTATCTGCATAGAGCTCCTTTAGAATTCCGTTTTGGGCTGATTCTGGGGCTTTCAGGAACAACCTCTCGAATATGTCCCCCTCTGTTTCAATGAACCATGATAGAAAGCGAATATTCTCCGAAACAGCTAAACGAAGCATATAATTCCCGACTAGTAGCCTATCAGATGTTGCTTGGATCACTGGTTTTTCAATTTGTGAAATAACCCATTCTTTCTTATCTTTTTTAGGAAATTCGAGCATTAATTGGGCTCTTTCTATACCTGCGTCCCTAACTTCATGAATTGGCGTTTCTTTGTCAGGAGGTGGTCTTAATACAAACCATTTCGGGATATTCATTAGCTATTACCTCCAAAACTATTATTTCATTGATTTTCCTAACTAGATTATTGTATCTAATTCTAGTTTTATTCACGCATGAATGTACTCTTATACATGAACTATAGGTTATTTTTAGAGACTATTTTAATAGTAGACTTCTTCACCAACATATTTCCATCTTTTACTATTAGGATTGTATTCAACTTCTCCCTTTTCTTCCATTTGGCGGAGAAAAGCTTCACAACTTAATTCTGGGGCTTTTAATTCAATATAAGGAGAATACCATTGAATCCCTAATACTTTGTAAAGATCTCTCGTTAGATCAGAAAGGAAAATTTCAGTTGAATTGGCTAGAATTTCAGTCAATACTTGTTGTGTATGATTGTGGGCTGCGTCTAATTCAGCGATGTATTCGGTTATTGCCTCTCGAGGTATAGGAGGAATGTGACCTGGGCATAATAGATTTGTTTTGATCTTTTCTAAAGTCTTCAGCACTCTCGAACGTCGGTTTGGCGAACCTGTAACATCAAAATAGAAAGAATAAGCATTATTAGGATAAATGGGTAGTTCATCTCCTAGAAAGGTACATTTTCTAGTAAATGAATGAATGAGAATATGATCTGCCGAGTGCCCCCCAGTACCTTGTATTAAAAGCTTATCATCTCCTAAATCTAATATTTCATCTCCTTTAAGGACAATATCGGGCTTAATTCCTTGTATTTTCGAAAATGCAGAGCTTTTCATAGCCAGTGATACACGTTCGCTAAATTTTTGAAGTGGGAAATTCTTGGATAGTAATTCTTTCGTTCCTTTCTCTAATATCTCTGCCCCTTCCTCGTGAATCACTATTTCAAGAGATTTAAACTTTTTTTTAAGTGCAGCAGCATTCCCAATATGTTCAAAGTGGCAATGAGTAAGAATAAGATATTTGGGTGATGCTGCAGCTTCCCCGTATTCCTTAATAGTTTCTATAATCTTTTTTACCATTAACGGATTTGGAAGACCAGAATCAATTATCGCACTATTTTCTTCTCCCGCTAAGATATAGCACGAATCCTCTTCACCACCTTTCCCGTATCGATTTGTAACTCTAATCAGCCCTTCAGCCCATTCAGTTGTCATTCCTTTCACACTGGAAAATCTTACCGTTTTTGCTCTTAAATACTTTCTATTTTCGTCACAATTTTCTCTCCAACTCTATACTACAAACTCTGCAATAAACTAAACTTGTTCATTCACATCAATAAGGATGTTGTTAAGACGATGAAATGCAAAAACCTTTTCATGTACCATCAAGATAACCTTTTCTATACCTCCTAGGTGAGTAAGGGCATTAATAGAACGCAGCTGGTCTAAATAATGGACATTAGAGAAGTATTGAGTAAGAATTTCGTCCTTGTCCTTGATCCCACGTCTCGTGAGACGGGTACAATTGATGTTAACTCATTTCTGGCGGAGTATGGCGGTTATGTTAAGGAAATCTGTCTCGTAGCAAAAGGCGAGAATGGTCGTGTTTCCTTTCAGAGCTCTGCAGCTCCAAGTTGTGATAAAGCAGATTTTTTACCTGCTTTCACTCAATTAGCGGATGATTTGGATATACGAGTTTATACTATGATTCATGCCTTTGGAGATTCATACCTAGCTCAAGATTTTAACTATTCTGCAAATCGTAGTGGTGGTGTTGAGATCCGTGAATTTGTTTGCCCGTCGCAAACATCATATTGGCGGTACTTGGCAACCGTGGCGCGTGAAGTCTCACGGTACCCTGTCGATGGCATAATTCTGACAGAATTAATGTATCCGCGGCAGGAGTTTTGCTTCTGTCGACGGTGCAGACGTGAATTCTCCGAATTGACTGGTCGCTCTAAGGATATCTCTTTTACCGATGTTCAACGCGAACCCAATACTCTCCGCCAATTTATTGACTGGCGTAGCGATATTCTCCTCAGTGCCTTTCGTGAGGTTCGCGAAGCCGCCCGTTCCGAGCGTGATAACATCGAAGTCGGTCTGGTTGTCGCGATTGATCCCGAAACTGGCTGGACTAAGGGTGTAATGCCTCAGTTTGGGCTTAATCTTGATCAGCTTGTCCCGCTCGCCGATCATTTAATCTTTCATCTTATGCCTTTTTCTCCTCTCTACCCTGAACCCGGTTCAGCGGCATGGAACAACCTTGTTAATGCCTTGAAAGTCGGCTCGGAGAAATCCTATAAGAAGGGGTTGTATATCTGGGGCCTTGAACAAGAAGAAAATATTTCTTGGCTTCAACAACTTAAAGAAGACACTAAATCAAGCCGTATTTTTGCACGTTTGGATTATCCCGACAATAGCAATCGTAAACGTGAAATCCATCGAGGACTCACTTAATTATTCGGCATGAATACAATTTAAGTTCGGACATTTGATCCACATTTTGCACAGAAAATCGCCCGTGGAGCGAGTGAGGCTCCACAAGTGGAACAGTTTCGGTTTTTCCCATGTATCGACATGATATCTGAGTGAGATGCAGATTTCTCTCTGTAAGATGACTCAAAAGCAACCTTAAAAGGGTCAGCAGCGCGGGAAGATGCTTCGGAATATGCTGGAGCCTTATTCTGTTCAGATTGAGGCGATAAACCTCCAAATGTAGACGATGGGGTGGTTGGGGTTCTGAAGTTGGAGAGTTTACCTTCAAGGACACTTATGCGTTCTAATAACGCTGCAAGCTGACTCATTAATGGGCATTCATTAGACGTTTGCAATGACGCAGGTATTTGAACTCCTCGCACGAGATGTTGTCCTACATGAAGATTCATCCCTTCAACGCGGATGGGTACTCCCTGACTTGTAAGGGCAGCTAATAACTCCTTAGTTGAAAAAAAGATATTATTTAAAATTGATTTATCATCAGAACTAGACTCATTCTTATGAGAATACACTACTTAAAACCTCAAAGCTGAGTTATTTGCTAATCGATTAATCTAAGATCTTTTTTCTCAACTCCCAAAAATAGGTATGATAACATTGGCATAATACCATCCAAGCTTATCGGCTATTGGTTCATATATGTTTTACATTGCTTTTAAATATGAAAAAAAGTAGTTCAAATAACTCAATCCAAGTTTAAAGGTATTAATTGTTTTTATATGTCACATGGAAATAAAAAAATTGGTAATATTCATTATACACTCTCTTGTACCATTCTTTTCGCGTAATTTTTGTTTTTATCCTCGAGTTGTAGAATGCACTCTCTTAATCTGGAAATATTTTTAATGATAATAGGAAAAAGGTATAAAGATGACAGAGTAGAGAAAGTAATTGATTTCAAAGCTTTCATAGTTTGTCACTCCTCGGGTTTTTACCAAGAAGAAGGTGAAGATGAGAGGAGGAAAGAAAAAAAGAAATTCAAAGAACGAATAGTTGCATTATTTGGAGGATAAAAAGGATGCCAGTTGCATTTGTACTTGTTAATGCCGAAATTGGTAGTGAAGATGACGTTTTAGAAGAACTCTTAAAGACAGAGGGTGTTGAAGAGGCTTATGTGGTTTACGGTGTTTATGACATAATTTGCAAGATTAGAGCGGATCAAATGGATCGCCTTAAGGAGATCATTACTTCAAAAATACGTAGTCTTGAGAACGTTCGCTCAACCCTCACAATGATTGTGGTTGAAAGCCCTGGTGGCGAATAAATAAAGATATTCTCACCGCTCACTCGCTGCTTAGAGTGAGGTCTTCTTCTCCTTTTCTATTTTCAAATTAAAGTCTCCTCTCCCTTTTTAGAGGGTTGATTCTCTTTTTCCAGACATGACTACATATTCATTTGATAGACTTCAAGATGTTTTAACGCGACTTTTTCCTGAGAAAAATTCTGTATAACATGCTGTCGTGCTTTTTCTCCCATTTTTTTCGCTTTCTTGGGATTGGAAAGGATATCAAGTATTGCGGTAGCTATACTTTCTGGGTCACCTGGCTTACAGTACCTAACTACCTCAGATGAGGATATTTCTTTGATTCCTGGAATTGAAGATGCAATACATGGCTTTCCCATAGCCATACCCTCTAATAAACCTATACTAGATGCTTCTATTAAACTAGGAACCGCTACAATGGTCGCTGGAGCTAACCAGTTAGGTACAAGATTGTTTGGGACACGTCCCACCCATTTTACCTGATTTTCAATTCCTAATTTTCTGGTTTGAATTTCAAGTTCTTCTCTTTGTGGGCCATCCCCTATGATTATAGCCTCAATGGGAGTTTCTCTTTGAACCATTTTTATTGCTTGAAGAAAATAATGAATTCCATTCTTTGGGACTAAGCGCCTAACTGCTACAATCTGTGGTATATTTCCAAACTGAGGTGAATGAGTTGCGCATGGCTGAAATAGATCCGCATCCACTCCGTTATGAATAACTGCAATTTTATCTGGAAGAATTCCCCATGAAATCACCTTTTTTGCAAAATAGTGGTCAGTATGTATTTGTTTTCTTACACGTTTTGCTATAAAAGGCGCTAAAATCCGTTCCATAGTTCTAAATGCTGTGGCGGTAGTTTGATTTGATGAAATTTGAGACCAAAAATCGTAATATGAACCGTGAATTGTGTTAAAACTAGGGGTAGAAATTATCCGACTAGCAAATGCAACAGCCAACCCTGGCATGTAAATGTGTCCATGAAGTATATCCCATTTTCCCTTTCCTTTTAATATATTCTGGAATGCTAGAGGGAGGAAAATAGCTTGCCTTCCGACTTTTAAATTATAAGGATTCCAAAATTTGTTGAGGATTCCTAGAGAAGCGGTTCTAATGATGTGAACACCTTTGATCTCATCATATTGTTTTGTATTCGGGATAGAACCTGTTAATAGGGTACATTCATGTCCCATGCGGGTTAATTCACTTAATAATCTAATTATGTGATTCTCAATTCCCCCAGTAAATGATCCATCTCTAAGAGGACCTAACTCAAAGACGTGAAGAATTCTTAGCGATTCTGTCATTCCTTATGTCAACCATGGAATAGTTTGTTCTACTAGATCAATTGGATCCAATTATTTCATTCATTCTTCTTTATTGATTCCCTGAGCTTTTCCACACTCCATTTTTTTTGCAATGGAAATACCCTATCAGGCCAGTTATCAGGTAATAGTAACTTTTGCGAGTCTAACCCTTGAAATTGAATTCCTAACATCTCATGTACCTCTTGCTCATAACTTCTTGCACCAGGGAATATAGTAGTGATAGATGGAATGATTGGCATATCTTTTGGGCATTGAATGATTATAACGATTTTGTATGCAGATCCTTTTTCTTTTGTCCATGAAAAATGGTATTTTAGCTCGAATTCTCCCCCCACATCCAGGGCAGTTATCATTGATATATGAGTGATGCCTTGCTCGCTAAAAATCTTAACCGCCTTAAGAAGTGAGTTCTGTTTTATGGTTACAAAACATGAGCGACTTTCTGTTAAAATGCCATCATGAAAAATCTCTTCCCCGAACCAGTTATGGACATCATCAAGCACGGTCATACTTTGCAGTTCTCCACTAGTTCACAGATTAACAATAACAAAGCTAATTTATTTATTATAGTTCTTAGTTTTAAGCCTATGTGATAATAGAATTTGATAGTTATGCCGCTACCATCAACTTGTACTCTTTTTCGTTGGCGGAAGCCAAATACTAATTCGCTTCCACCCTTATTTGCTTCAATTAGGAACGCAGGTGTCTCCCAAATTGCGTGTCATGGAAATGCTACAGACATATGGCTTGATCAGTTAATACCACAATATGAACGAGTTATTCTTGCTGAAAGCTATAATACAATTATGAAAAATGACATTGAAAATGAGATCAAGGGATTAAGGACTTCTTATGAAGAAGTTATTTTCATTGCAGGAGGCCCTCACCCTTCAGGAGACCCATTCTCCGCCCTCAAAGCAGGTTTTGATTATATCATAATAGGCGAGGGAGAAAAAACTATCGTAAATCTAATTTCCCGCTTGAATAACAATCAAGATCCTTGTTTAGCTCCTGGTATCGCATTTCTAGATGAAGATTGCCAAATAAAGCATACAGTACCTTCTGCTCCTATCTCACTTGATGAATCCATTCCTTTTTCAGTAACTCCTCCTATTCATCCACAAATTGAAATCATGCGTGGCTGTCCTTTTCGTTGTCGTTTTTGTCAGGTACCTACTCTTTTTGGTAAACCTCGTTATAGAAGTATTTCCTCTACCAAAAAGATTGTTGAGCATTATGTTTCTTGGTTTGGAAAGAGAGAGACGGTAGATTTACGTTTTACCGCTCCTAATAGTCTAGCGTATGGTTCACCAACCGGAAGAGACCTTTCATTGGCTCATATTGAAAAATTATTCAAAATCATTTCATTTGACCCCCGTATAAGAATTTTCTATGCTTCTTTCCCAAGTGAAATTCGGCCAGAATTTTTAACTGATGACGCGATAGAGTTGCTAGCAGAATTTGTATTTAATAAGCGTATCGCGATTGGAGGACAATCGGGTAGTGAAAAGGTTCTAAAATTGATGCGTCGGGGTCATAATGTACCTTGTATCTTAGAAGCTGTCGATATTGCTTTAAATGGAGGTTTTATTCCTTCAATTGACATTATTTTTGGGTTTCCAGGAGAAAGTGAAGCTGATCAGTGGCAAACTATTGATTTAATGAAAGAAATCGCAATTAAAGGTGGAGAAATTCGATTACATTATTTTCTTCCTCTTCCTGGAACATCAGTATATCACTTAAGACCTAGTTCCATTTCTAATACTCTGCTTAGTGAAATTGGTACATTAATCAGAGATCAAGCTGCTGTTGGTCATTTTCAGAATCAATTGAATTTTGTTCAATCATGTTTTAACAATTAGGTTCATGAACTTGGCAAATTATATACTTAAAAACCAAGAATTCGATGAAATCCCTAAATCTATCTAGGTATTGTCAGTAAAGGAATCATAATTGACATTTTTACCAAATGTTTTATATTTCCAAAATTACAAATTCATTTATGAAAGTCGCAATTGCGTCTGATCACGCTGGTTTTTTATTAAAGAAGCAAATAAAAGGCTATCTACAAGAAAAAAACATAACAGTTATTGATTTAGGAACAGATTCGGAAGAAAGTGTTGATTATCCGGATTTTGCGAGAAAATTGGCCCTCTTTTTGAAAGATAAGGACGATACACGAGGGATTCTTATTTGTGGCACAGGAATTGGCATGAGTATTGCCGCAAATAGGCATAAACACATTTTTGCAGCTCTCTGTTATAATATAACTACTGCAGAATTAGCAAGGAAACACAACAATTCTAACGTGCTTGTTTTGGGGGGTAGGACGACTGATTATGAATTATCAAAAGGAATAATTGATACTTGGCTGGAAACCGAATATGAAGGGAACAGACACAATAAAAGACTTCGAAAGATTGACTTAATGGATAATTGAGAGCCTGTTAGCGCTTTTGGAGGAAATTTGACTAGAATTTTTCTAGAATAAGAGGTTCTAATTCTTGATGAAAGATATTAAAGACCCCTTGAGGAGGAATTACTCCATATTCTGTTATAAAACCTGCTATATAATCTCGACTTGTTGATTCAAAGGCAGGATTGACAATTTTAAGCCCTTGAGGGGGATTTTCCCAAATTTCCTTGCTATCCCTCATTTCTATTTCTGAAAGAGCCCCTCCTAAAGTTTGTGAATCATATTTCAGTAGAGTAGTGCAGCAGTACAATGGAAGATCTGTTTCTTTGCAAGCAAGAGCTAGAAGGCGTGTTCCAATTTTATTTAACATAGTTCCTTCCACTGTTATTGCATCTGCTCCAACCAATGCTATATCCACATCATATCTTTTAATAGCCCAACGCATTGCACTATCAACAATTTGAGTTACTTCTATCCCTGCTTCCACTAATTTTCGGGCAGTTTTGCGTCCTTGCCATTTCGGGCGAGTTTCAGTAGAGATGACTCGAAATTTTTTTGTTTTAGATGCTTCAACAAGAATACCTACAACTATTGAAGAATGGCAATGAGTTAGAATTGTTGAATCAGCTTGAATCCTTTCTGCTCCTATATTTGCTATTTGAATTGTTGCATCAGAGAGCATTTTGGAGAATTTATCTGCAGCTTCTAGTGCCATTTCTTTTCCCTCTTCTTTAATATTTTTCAACACGAATTGAAGTCCATTTCTTAAAGCAGGCTCTGTTACGCGAAGATTCAACAATTCATCTCTTATCTCCAGAAGATCTGCCCAAAATTTATTTCCTTCAAGTGATGAATTTGCGGCATAACGACTAAAAGCCATAACTCCTTCATTTGCAACCGCTGTTGCCCCTTGAATTTTAAGAGTAAGAATTTCATCCATTACATTTTGTAACTGCTGTAATTCTGGATTTTCCTTTGTCATTTGCGTGCACAAACCAAAAACTTAGCTTAAATTACTTAAAGAATATTATTATGAAAATCAATCAAAGATTCCTATTTTACAATAAGGAAAGATTTTACTAAATTTAACTTCAATTCACTTCCTCTAAAGCCTTATGAATAATCCTTGTAATTTCAGGAACAATAACACCCTGAATTTCCGAAGGACGAGCTCCCCCTGCAACCTGAGCAGCAGTAAAACTCGTGACAATCGCAGAATGCCACTCACCTTCTTCTCCTTTAGTAACTTCAAGAATTGTTTTGAAATCACAAGTAAAACCACGATGAAAGCTTGTCATCCAACTTATAGCAAAACCATCTGGCATTTTATGAGTGTTCCAATCGTAAGTGGAAAATTTCCGATATATTTTAGCTTGAGCTTTCTTTAAAAATCCAACAACCTGTTCTTGTGTCTCCATCGTTATAGTAAGTACAGTTCGTTGTTTATAATCAATAACCCCAAGGAACGACGCTCTACGAATTTTTTCTTTGGTGGCAGGATTGTAAGTTTCAGCAATTTTAATAATAAGCTCGAAAGTATCTTTATCTTTAACATCTTTTTTGATTTTCTCAATTTCTTTTCTTTTGACCTCACCTCGACAAATCTCTGCAAGGTTAGTCGCCCTGCTGATCAGCCAATTAATACGAGTTTGGATTAAACGTCGGCGAACATCTCCTTTAAGATCTTTAGTTGAGTCTAAAAGATTTTTAGCAAAGGAGGAGGGGTTTTTCTCAAAAAAAACCTTCTTGTTTGGAAGGTCAAGGATAATATAGCCTTTCTTTTGAAATTCTTTTCTCAATTTAGGGTTTATACCTACGAAATCTGCCTTAATGAATTCGGTGGTAGATAACACCTTGCTAGGAGATCGATGAGGACAATAAACTTCAAGAGTGGCAAAAGCCAATTTAATTAACGAGGGATCCCCTATAACGGCAATAGGCCTTCCTATTATGACCGCGTCAACAACTGCACTGATATTCTTCTTTGCAGCCTTGATCAAGAATCTGACATCTGGTTCAATTATCTCAGGTTTCTCAAAAGTGATTTCGCGTTCAATAATTCGCTCTTTGCCACTAATTTCAAATTTAGCAATATCTGTTAATTCATTAATTTGATCAAGAAGGTAAGTTGATAATTGATAAAGTCCAGTTTCAGATACTTCATTTTTAATTCTACTAAAGACTTCTTTGGCACGTTTTGAAAGGACGGGGGCCTGTCGATATAATGTTACTTGTTCCTTAAAAGGAAAAAGTATTGTAAGGGCAGCAGGGATACTATCATCGGCTACTGGTATTGAAGAAAAAAAGACAAATCCAATTTGCTGATTATGCGGAAAAGGAACAATAGATTCCGTTTGTGTTTCTATTTCATTTTTTATGGACTGTATAAAGCTTTTTGGAATTCTATATGCAATTTCAGAAATGATTGCTCTATCAACTCCATGGGAGTGAATGATTTCTGGTGTATCTTTCCCGTATTCAATAAGAATAACACCTCGAGGATGAATTGCAACTTCATAACCATAACTTTGCATTAAAGTCTTAAAAGCAGTCAGTTGTATGAATTGCCTTAAAAATTCATTTAGAGAACTGAACAGCTCTGGGTCTACAAATCGTTCTGTTAAAGTAGAATATTTTTGCTGTATCTCTTGAGCAATCTTTTCTAGTATCCAATAAACGATCTCTTGATTAATCTCTTTATCAACCTCCACAACAATGATATAGTTAGAACTTTCAAGGTAAACTAATCGATAGTCCGCAAAATCCACACTTTGAACGGATCGGCTTCCACTAACTTCGAGACTGAAGCTTCGCAAAGCAGAAGAAAAAGCCGCTTTAGCTGTGTCATTCCAAACTTCGTGAGATAACCTAGAAATACCGGCTATAGGGTCTCCTGCTTCGTTAATAATGGTTATCGAACGAAATGGGCTTGACATTCATTTACCTCTGTTGATCATTTGTGATAGCATTATCAGCAACATATTTTCTATCCCTCTTATTTGTCTGAGAGCACGTAATAGGGGGAAGAAAAAGGATGAGAAGAAATAAAGGAAATTTAAAAATGAGAAATAATAGTAGAGAAAGCAATGATAAGAAAATACCAATTGAAATGAGTGCCCATTGGTTTTTTACTAACCAAAAATCACTCAACTTTCTTCCTCCTGTTCATCTTCAATTGGAATCCGATATGAAGTCTGTGCTGGACGCCCTACCTTATCCATGAACTTCACAATATTACCCATTACCTTCACCCCTGGTTGAAGGGCTTTTTTGGTATCAACAAGCATCTTTCTCTTTACTTCCATTTCCTGGTAAAGTGAGACAGTAATAATAAGGCCTAAGAAGAGGATTAAACCTATTATCAGTCTTACTCCCATATCTTTAATCAGAACGGTTAGAATAAGACAAAAAAACCAATTTAGGATGCTTACTGAAAGAAGAAAAAGTGAGTAGCGATATTGCCCCTCTAATTGTTTGATTTGACTTGCAGCCTCACTTTGAATTCGTTCTAAGGGTCGACGCATCGATACAACCTCTAAATTACTCTTTTAGGACATAGTGGATTTTGACATAGTTTAAATTCGTTATTTTTTTGGGATTTAGAAAGTTTCGTCCCACACGTTGAACAGTAACCATGACGAACAAATAATGATTCATTTTCCTTACGAATGATACGGATGCGATGAGTAGGAATGGGAACTGTCTTTATTAATTCAAAAAACTCCAAAGCTGATGTTTCCACTAAGTCATCTAGATCCTGATAAACAACAAGATACTTTTCAGGATCAGGGGCTGCAAATCGAATAAAAGAAAAGATTTCATCAATTTTTGATTTCGGCATGAATCTTCGTTCCAACTTTTGAAAATCAGTAAAACCATACTTGAAGGTTATCATTTGATTAATTTGACTTTTTCAATCCTAATTCTCATATTAACCATCGTCATTTGTATTTTCATAAATGGCTTATCATTTAATGATTTTTTCTGATTTTGAAAGCCTTTTGTTTGCATAAAAGAGCACAGCTGCGGCAATAATGGCTATTATACCCACTATTGCAAGCATCACTAGTGGATCGGGTCTTCGGTCACTGAAAGTAATTTCATAGGGGTTATCGGTGTTGTTAAATTTATATATAGGACTAGTTTCATTCATCATGACGTTTGCATAGATGATAAGGTCATATGTTCCTTCGTTCCCTCTTTTTAGCCCTAGATCGCTACGTTCTGGAGTAAGTCTTGTAGTAAATTCTAATGTATCTTTAGGATATACATCTTGATAGCATGATTGAGTCGTAGTACTTCGAGTTTCTCGATCTGAAAGGTCAAATGTTGATGTATTCCATTTCACCTCAGTATTTGGTTTAAAAAAACCTATTGCTAAATCAAAAATCTTACTACATCCTGTAAAAGTTCTTAACTCAAGAACAAGAGTCTTACTACTTCCTATAACCCATTTTGTTGTTTCTAGTCCTGGAGGATCGATAATTTGAACTTGACATTGTATTTTCCCTTCAATTTGGAGAATTGCGGCTTTATTATCCACAATTGTTTCCCTAGATGGTACAGTATTTATAACGAAGAGAAAGATCATCAAGGTACAAAAAATTTTTTTTACAGGATGCCCCAATATCATTCACTCGCTAAATCTGGAATACATTCTTGCAACCTTATATGTTTTTTAGGCTAAGCGTGAAATTTTAGGTAATTTAGTTCCCTGAACAACATTAAACTTAAGAATATCCAGTGTTTTTCCAATTTGTAACTCACCATAGGATCCATCATATCCTGGTGGTTCAAAACAAAATTTACCTTCTCTAATCGCAAGAATTTTTTCAATACCTGGAGGAGGAAGGATTCCATCAAGAATGGTTCTAAGTTCACTAGGTTCAAGAAACCAAAGTTCACACTCAGATCCTACTCGTTCAATAATCTTATTATAATGATTCTCTACGCTTTTAGAGGTAACAGTTTTAATTCCAAGGCTTTTTGCTAAAGCTTCAACCAGAGGAATCATATGAACAAATTTTCTAGGCTTTCCTTGATCTCCTAATTGGCGATTACTCCCCTGAGCCCTAGAAATTTCAAAGGCCCGTTGTAGAACACCAATTGTGAGATTTCGACCACAGATAGGACAAACGTCATCTTCTGGAACATAATTCGGAGAGAAGAAACAAAATTCCCCTTTTTCGTGCCAACGTTTCTTTTTTCTCCTTTTTCGCTGTTCTTCATCTTTAGGACGCCATCGAAGTTCACGATGCCCAGTAAGGAAGTAACGTCCTTCAGATGGTGAAAATTCTGTTGTTCTTACGGCTTTGTTATGACGAATAGCCCTAATGATAGCCTCGTAGCTTAAATTTGAGTTGATCTCTAGACTTGTAAATTCTCTTCCCATCCGATGTAATTGAGCACTATGTGCGTCGGAATTTGAGAGGAAGGTTATATTATCCAACTCTGGAATTAAGCCAAGGACAATTGGGTCTGCGCTTAAACCTGTCTCTATTGCATGAATTCTCTCAGCTGCATCTCCATAAAACTCTTCAAGATAATTTATGCGCACATCTGATCCGAAAACTCCTGATGGCGTCATTATATGAGCTGGAAAAATCTCAACGCCGTTTTTAAGGTCTAAAATACGATTGACCTTTTCTGCCACTTCTTCTGATGAATTACATGAGATAAAAGGACGTGGAACCTGATCTAATGCCTTACAGTCCCAAGACTCTAGAACACGAGTCATTTCTTCAACGGTTTGAAAAGAAGGGTAAAGAAAGCAAGTATGTGCTTGTTTTGTTCGGTCTTTAACCTTTAAAGTAAATATCATTTCATTTTGCAGGATAAAACGTATTTGCCCGTCCTCTTTTAATTGAAAAGTTCCAGAAGCGTCGTCATCCTCAATTAATCGCGCTTTGAGTTCTTTGACCCATGTACGTGAGTGACAATCGCCAGTCCCTACAAGTTGGATGCCTTTTCGAGGCATCGTTTCTTCTACTTTGTCTAGTGAAAGCGATGTACCTTTACGAGTAGCCATCGCACTTTTAGAATGACAGTGGAGGTCAACATTCAGAATCAACAATTCCAACTCAGTTTTTTACTTTAATTGATGAATTATTAGTCTTCTAGTATCTGTGTATTAATTTTCTCACTTGTAGCTACAAACTCTCTTCCTCTAAATGTACAGACCGCTGTTAATCGTGGAAAAGTCACTTTTCCTTTTCTTCGAGGAATCATTCTGTATGTGAGCTGATTCTGGCTTCTTTCCGCAAGTTCAAATGTTTTAGTTATTTTATCATCGATTAATTCAATATTTCGTATTTTAGACGGCGAAAATGCTACTCCAATAGGAACATCGGATAGGTTACCTATTCTAATAATCCATTGAGTTGGAACTTCATTATAAAGGTGTGAAACTTCCTGCCGTATCTGAATTCCTCTCGTACCTAGAAGCATAAAGATTGCATCTTCTACAATTGGCCACGTCTCTAATTCACAATTTGTGAAATAGTCCCAGTCATTGATGAAAGCTTGAACTCTAAGTTGAGCTAATTTTGAGAATAATTTACACTCTTTGCTCTTTCTAATCTCCAAGGGTAAATCAACAAGATCATTATCGACAATCAGTGTAAGTGCTAGGTAACGGACTAGTGAGTCGTTTTTATACCAATTTCTTTCATAAGATCTCCAATAAAATGATCTTGTCATTATTAATGTTGTATTTAGATCCTGGAAGCTGATTTCTTGGATTAACGGGAGAGTTTCTTCATTAAATGGCACATTGTGTTCTTCAAGTATCTCAATGAAATTTAAAATATTCTGAAGGGGGTTTTGTACTAATATTCTCTCTAGTTGTCTTAAATTATCTGATGATCTCCAGTTTTCTTGCAGTATTTTCTTCATATCCTGCCGTTCAAGGAAAATATAGGTTAAAAGATTTTTAAATTCTAATTGAGCTTCTTCGTTCTTGATTTTCTCTGCAAGCAATAGTGAAAAAGCTAATTGTACTAGCTGCACATATAATTCATTACTTCCTAATAATGACCGAGGAATGAAATAGAAGTCAGATTGATCTTTAGAACTTTCTGAAGCTGAAATGACAGGTTTTTTCTTGATTCTTCGCTTTGTTTTTTCTTCAACTAGAGCAATTACGTCTTTAAACATTTTATTCATATTATCACTAATCTCAGCAAGAGTTATTTGTTTCTTTGGCTTTGGAAAAATCCCTATCGGGGTCGCCTCTTTCTTCAGACTTGTTTCAATTTTTTCAAGCTGACTTGGGTGACTCTCAGCCGAAAGTGGTCCATCACCATCTTTATTGAAAAAATAAATTTTCATTCCTGATGTATAACTCACCTTTGCAGCGAATTTAGGCCCTTTTGGATCACTGAAAACCGCTAATTGGGGCATACGTCCACGAATCAGAGAATGTCGTTTCCTATAGCGAAAGATCTCTACCTGTTTTGCACGATTTCGCTTAATCTCTCTGAGTGCGAACCTAACAAGCTTTTTACGAACGTTAATGCGTTCTGACATGACCTAAAGCTTCCCAGGATACTGTCATTTTGGTTAGGAAATTCTCCATCTTCATTTAACCCTCCCTTTTTTTTACTTCTATCACTTTTTCAGACAAAATAAATTTATCCGTTTCTTCTAAAAGTTGTAAGAATCTTTTTTTTACAATACGTGACTGTGGGTAGGTGAAAGTGAATTCTGAAGGATGCATTATTATGACTGTCAAACCAGATGGTAATAAACCTGGTTTGTAAGTAGATATATTTTCTATCCAAGGATTTGGGTCGAGCTTTGCAGAGGTGGGTACTTCCCAGAGTTTTCCTATCTGCCCTGAAATATCTCTAGGTACAACTGCCTGTAACCTATTCCCTTCAGCTTCAATATAACTGCTTAAATCACATTTTATTCCTTCCTTTTGGATTATTTCCGAAACTAGTTGAGAAGATGAAAAGAATGGTGCTCGAAATACATGCGGTTGTTGAGAAAAGACCTTTTTTAGTAGATTGTTAGATTTACGAATTTCATAAATTATCTCTTGTTTCGAAAGATCCTTTGGTCTCGCAAGAAAAAAATTAATAGCATACCGAAGCGATGTCCTGGTGTTATCAGTTTTTTGACGTTCATATATCATTGTTTTAATGAGGTTGGTTATTTTTTTTCCACTCATATATCTTTTAAGACCAAAATTCTTCTCTGAAGAGACAAATGGTCGATGAGTATAGCCATGATTCCCAACCTCAATGATCTGCGCCTTTACTAACTCTTTCAATTGATTAAGAATTTTTGGGCTTATTTTAACTATTTGAATTAAGGCATTTCCTGTGAAATTCATCTCACAAACAAAATCTGTTTGACAACGAGCTTTTTTTAACCAACCAAGGAATTCTTTTAACCCTCGGATGTCCGATCTCCAAGGAAAAGAAGGATCAATATCAAGAGTGAATAAAACTGTAGTTACCATGCTCTTCTAGCCTTGTTTCTTTAGAACAGAAGTGCTGCTGTGACCTCATCAAAATATTTATTGATATTTTCACTTGCATATTTAGAAAACATTTCTCCTGTTTCATGAAGAAAGTTAATGATCCCTGAAAGTTCTCGCCTGAAAGATGAAATCAATGTCTCTCGTATAGCTTGAGAAAGTGACTGGATTTGAAGTTCCGGTGGTGGATGTACTTCAAGAGGGATAAGAATTTGAGCCCAGCCCTGTTTATCTGGTGATGGGCGGTGAAGAACAGGAAATCCTAATAAGTCTTCCATTGTTTGGTTAGAACCTAGGAGATAAACAGGTGTATCCGATATTAAGATACATGGTTGCTCTTGAAACTTATGAACGGGCATATCTTCAAGGAGATAAATTTGTGTTATCTCGGAGAGCGGTTGTGAGATGATTAATCTGAGTAGATTTTTAGAATAATCCTCTACTTGCTTATAGATTTCAGTAAGAAACCTTTGTCCTTTAGAAACCACTAAATTTGTGGCATTTTGGACGATTTGGGATCCTTGAGGGTCAGAAATCGCAATAAACATTGCTAAATCAGCGATAGAAGGAGCTAATTCTTCAAATATGCAAAAAGCTCGCGCTTTAGAAACCTCACTGAGACCAACTAGTCTATCCAGTTGAGTTTGCCCTATCCTTAAGCTAACTGAATTAACAACTCGTTCTTTATCAGGGAATTTTCTTTTTTCTTCTTTTTTGTCCCATTGAGATATGAAAGGGAGCGTTTTTACTTTTTTGACAAGTTCTTGGAGATTTTTTGGAAGATTTTTTCTGTCTGCCTTTATATCCTGTTTTATTTTTTCTGATAGCTTAATGGCATCTTTCTCAAGCCGTTGACAGAATTCTTGGTGATTTTTTATCTCTTTCAAAGATGATTGCTGAATTTTCTTTCTGGTTTTTTCATATTTTGAGTCTTTGGTATCTTGAAGCTTATTTATTTGTTTAGAAAGGGTTTCAAGCGTTTTTTCGCTTTCTTTCTGCAGCTTTTGTTGCACTTCACTTAAACTAGACAGCTGCTTCTTATCTAACGAGTTAAATAAGCTCTTAAACTTCGAATTTAGCTTTTTGATGAACTCCATTAGATTCGCAGTTTCTATAATTTTTGCCCATTTTTGGTCTTCTTTGATTAATTGTTTGAGAATTTTGTTGATACTTTCAACTTCCATATCTATTCTGTTTTCGTGATTCACACAGCTTTGCTGTATAATTGTATATGGATCTTGCCAAATATCAATAACTGTATCAAGAGTAACGTCATTTCTTTCTCCAATTCTCTGGTTTAAAGAAGCAAGGTTGCCTTTGGGATCGAATCCCTTCCATGAATGTTTATCAATACGTTCCAAAATTCCTAGAACCATTCTTGTTATGTAAATCTGTTTTCCTAAACTTTCTAACAAATCGATTAGCTGTATAGGGATGTATCCCATCCCTTCATCCCCCCAGAAAGCGGAATTCGCAATTATATCAACAGTATCGACAATAGCTCCTCGTAAGGCACTATAAAACGTCCTGATCTCTGAGCCATGGTGAACATCAAACTTTAGTTTTTGTTTAGGTTTGAGTCTTGCTTCTTTGATCTTTTCCAAGATTTGTTCTGTCAAGCGAGGATCAGCTACATTTAACTCGCTTTTTTTAACGAAATCATAAAGAACAGACACTTTTGGTTGTGATTCACCTCGAGTAAGGAGTTGTTCAAGCAGTCGTCGAAGAAAAATCCATCCATAATCATTAAGGCCACGCGGATGTCGATTACAGAAGCTCCGTACAAAGATACCATAAAATTCCCTTTCTTTAGAGGGAAGGCGAACTATTTGAGATACGATTGTTTCTAACGCGTTCCCTTGATCATAATCTTGAAGAATCGCATCTAAAACGATATTTATGGCTTCTTTCACTAATGAATGACTTTTATTGAAATTAGGATACAATAAAAACAAAACTGGGCATCTAACTCCAAATTTCTTCAGTAAAATGCTTTCTAGTGCAAGGGTAAGATCTTCTTTCGCGGTTCTAAGATCTGTGAGGGAGTATGGTTCCAGAAACTTTTCCGCTTCGCGCTCTAGAAAATCCTCTATACTCTTTTTTATCCATTCTATTCCGATTTCTTGTTGGAATTCAATAAAGATTTTTTTCACGAGTTTAAGAGTTTCTTGAAGTAATTTCTTGGGTTTGGGATGAAGAAGCACCGGTATTGGATTTTCTCCGAGGATAGCAATCATAAGTTCTTTACTAAACTTTTGGAGGTATGAATCATGTTTTTTTCCCACTTCCGTCTCTATATCCTTTTCTCGAGTTAATTTTACTAAAGTCGGAAAGGGATCATACGTATGAAAACTTGCATGGATTGATTTTCTAACCAGTTCCTCATAGGGTGCTGCACTCGTCTCAATGCGTGCACTTTTCCTGGCTACAGCTATTGACTCTAAAAATTCTTCAAATACCTTTTCTAAATCGATACTTTGTAAGTTCCATTCCACGTCTGACCAAAATTCAGTTTTAATGATTCGACGAGCGAAATCCACTAAAGCTTCCTGACTCAATTTGAGTATATCCGCTGGAACTGCTGTGGCATCTTTACTAACCAAAAGGAATTGAGCTACCATTTCCCGTGGTTCGTTATTTATTATCTCAGTAACAGCAAAGCGTCCAATTCGTGATGTATCTCCCCCACCAATAAAAGCGTCCTCTGATGTTTGCATTCCTATGTCTGACGCGAATAAAGACTGAACTGCAGTCAAACCGCCTGTAAAAACCTGTTCATCTATGTCAGTTTTGACTCCAGGTACTCCAAAAGAAACAACAGATATTCCAGTCTTAGTGGCAAGTGAAAACCATGATTGAATGTTATAGGTTTGCGTTGTATTAGCCCCCTGTAGCTGTCATTTCTTTCTGTTATATAGTTTCTCAAATAATTAGAGATATTTATGCATTATTTATTCTTATTTCTTTTGTACATGATCATCTCTGTTAATATGGGGTCAACACATTTAGCGGTTGATGCAAACAAATCTGCTCCTATTTTTTGCCAGAGATTTGGCTTTTGATAGAAAGCAATACCTCCAACACAGATGGTAGTTGTTACAAGTTCCTTTATTTGAGCTATAAGTTCCTTGGTATGGGCTATAGATGCGGTCATAGTTACTGAAAATCCAACCAAGTCTGGTTCTACTTTTTTCACTAACGAAATCACTTCTTCTACAGAAGAATTAGGTTCTACACACCAAACTTTCCATCCATCTAATGTTAATGCGTCAGCTACCATTATTAGTCCAATTATGTGCTTTTCACCAGGCGTAGTTGCTAATATTGCCCTTAAACCGTTTTTATTTTTTGCAGTGTATCTTTCACGAAGGTGGGTCATTAATAAATTTATTATTTCAACCATTTCCTGTTTAACATCAATCTTTACTTGTTTCTCATCCCAGTATGTACCAATTTGTTGCAGAACTGGTTGTAAAATATCAACATAGATTTCAGTGAGATGGAACATAGAAGTGTATTTTTCCACCATCTGAAGACATTTACGCCGATTTTTTGTTTTCAGGTGATCTACAAGCGTTTTAATTTCGAAATAATGATTGTTTTCTTTCATTGTTTTTTGATCTGTCCTCTTGTTGATTGTTACTCATTGTTTGAAAAGATAAGCTTAAGAAAGCTTCTTCAGGAAAGTTTTCGCAGAGCACTTATCAGCAGTATATTAAGTACTACGGGTTTATGTTCCTCTTTAAACAAGAGAAAGAATTCATGTTTCTTCGTATAGAAAGTGAACAATTTCACAAATTAAATTGGCATTGAAGAAGAGAAGAAATGATGCTTTGAACTAACTTGCTTAACTGCAGAAGGAAATTTAGAATGAAGAAGAAATCTCTAAAGAAAAAGAAAAAGAAAAGTAAGAGTGATTTTAGGAGTCGGAGCAAAAAGAGGGGTACTGGTCAATCTGCTCCTACAGGCCCAGTTCGTGTCAGGTATCCGCAGGAAGGAGAATTGCTGGGTGTTATTGTTAGAGCGCTAGGTGATCGCCGTATGGAAGTTTTATGCGCAGATAGTCAAGTACGAGTCGCTCGCATTCCTGGAAGATTACGTCGAGGATATCGCATTCGCCCCAATGATGTAGTAATTATAGAACCATGGCATGGTATGCAAGATGATAGTAAGGGAGATCTAGTTCATAGATATCTACGCCACGAAATACGTCGTCTTGCACGAGTGAAGGAATTTCGTGATACACTCATCGAATTTGACATTCCTGTTGATGAATTAGAAACAGAACCAACTAGTGGCTAGCGACCACGATTTTTTGGGTATAGTAAATCGCGTGTTCTGTTTTCTCTAAAAATCTCGCTCATTTTTTATTTTTTAGAATAATACAGTTACACGCTATGAATGAAGGTAGATTAACCTTTATCAAACAGATTGAAGTTTCTCGGTGCTGGGAGACCTAATTTTCACAAAATTATTTTAAACCCTATTAGAAACAATAGTATTTAGCAATTAAAATACACAAAATAACTGGGTGCTGAATATGGAATATAAGACGTATAAGGAAACACATAGATTATCCCTTGAAAATCCGACAGAATTTTGGGGAAGAGAAGCTGAGGAATTACATTGGTATAAAAAATGGGATAAAGTTTTAGACAACTCTAACTATCCCTTTTTCCGTTGGTTTGTAGGTGGAAAGACTAACTTATGTTATAATGCAATAGATCGCCATGCATTGGGAACAAAAAGAGGAACAGCAGCTCTTATTTGGGAAAGTCCTGAAACCAGTGAATCGAGAGTTTATACCTATTATCATCTTTATAAAGAAGTTAATAAGCTCTCTGGTGTCTTAAAGAATCTAGGAATTAAAAAAGGGGACAGAGTTATCATTTATATGCCGATGGTACCAGAAGCAATTCTAGCAATGCTTGCGTGTGTTCGCATCGGTGCAATTCACTCCGTAGTTTTTGCAGGATTCTCCCGTGAATCGCTTGCAGGCAGAATTGATGATGCTAAACCTAAACTACTGCTTACTTGTGACGCAGGAATTCGAATGGGGAAAGTGGTTAAACTGAAAGAAATCGTAGATGATGCCATAGAAATGGCTGAATTCCAATTGGAGAAGGTAATCGTTTGTAACCGAAATCTTGATCCTGATTTTTCAAGAATAGAAGGCCGTGATTTGGATTGGATGGAGCTTCTTGAAACTAAAGGCATGAACTTTGTGGAACCTGAAGCATTGGAGAGTACAGATCCATCTTACATTCTTTATACATCTGGTACTACTGGTAAACCTAAAGGTGTCCTTCGTGATACTGGTGGCTACATGGTTGCATTATATGCTTCTATGAAACAAATTTATGACTGTCAACCCGATCGTGATGTTTATTTCTCTACTAGTGACATTGGCTGGGTGGTAGGCCATTCATATTGTGTATATGGGCCACTATTATTAGGTATTCCTACAGTTATTTATGAAGGGACACCTGTCTACCCCAACCCAGGTATTTGGTGGAATGTAATCGAAAAATATGGTGTCAGTGTCATTTTTTCATCACCTACTGCGTTTCGGATTCTGAAGAAATTTGATGAGAAATGGTATAAAGAGCGAGATTTGTCAAGTATCCGCTATTTCTTCTTAGCTGGCGAACCGCTCGATGAACCAACCTATCATTGGGCAACAAAAGCATTAGGTGGAGCTCCAATCATTGACCATTATTGGCAAACTGAGAGTGGTTGGTCTATTTTAGCTAATATGCTTGGTATTGAATTTTTACCCATAAAACCTGGTTCCCCGACTAAACCTGCGATGGGTTATGACCTTTTAGTCGTTGATGAAAATGGTGAGGAATTACCACGAAGAGAAAAAGGAACGCTAGTTTCTAAACCTCCATTACCACCAGGAACATTGATGACAGTTTATGGAGATGATGAGAGATACAAATCGACCTATTGGGAAGTTTTTCCAGGGAAGCAGTTCTATTATACAGGAGATTATGCCATTCAAGATGAAGACGGGTATTTCTGGGTTTTAGGTCGCGCTGATGAAGTTATAAAAATAGCTGGACATCGTTTAGGCACACGTGAGATCGAAGAAGCTGTTTCTTCCCATGCTGCAGTAGCTGAAACTTCCTGTATCGGTGTAGATGACAAAACCAAAGGAACTGTGGTGATCGCTTTTGTGGTTCTTCGTCAAGGTTATGAAGCTACTGAAAAGCTTAAAAAAGAGATTATCCAAGTTGTACGTGATAATGTGGGTCCAATAGCAACACCCAAAGCGGTAGAAGTTGTCAGCATGCTTCCAAAGACACGTAGTGGGAAAATTATGCGTCGGATTCTGAAACGTATCTACGAAGGCAAAGAAATCGGTGATTTGAGTACCATTGAAGACGGTGCATCTATAGATGAGGTTTCTTCAGCGATAGACCTAATGAAGGACTTACTTAAGAAAGAATGAGTACAATTAGCTTTCTTCTCCTCTTCAGTTTTTTTGTTTTAATCTTCCATGACAGCGACTATATTTCATATATTTCTAGTAAAAAATAGAATTTGGGTGAAAACGGGCAATTAAGAGAAAGATAAAGTGAGTTAGATGTGGTTTCTAAAAAAAAATTTCAAATGATCAATCATGTTTTTATGCCATGAGGATTTTATCATACTATTTAATGTAATAATTTGCTTTTAAAATAACCCTTTGGAGATCGTCAAGAATGCCGGTCTGTTTCAGCGTGTTCGATCATATTAAAGGCCCAAGACCCGTCTTTTTCCAAGGTGTAGGTCAGGAAATGGCTAGGAAAGTGGCATTAAAGAGTCAGATGACTCTCTCAATGATGAGTCAAAAAACGATCGAATCCGCCGATGCGGTCATTCCTTTTCCAGAGGAAGAAAAAATTGCGTATGTATTTCTATTTACGATCGAGGGGGAGTTCGTAAAAGAAAAAAATAGTGTTGCTTCACTTAGTTATATCGTGGATCATGGCCAGCAAATGAATTTTTATAAACAAGTATCATTGTTACGACGTCAAGCAGAACAAATAGCTGATGGCATTAAACAGGGTTATTATTACGATCCTGAAAAGTATGAGCTATCCAAGAGCTTGGAGAAGACAATCGGAGAATGGGGGCAAGATCTTGCCTCCACGGAAATGATCATCGAAGAAGAGGTTCGTAAGACACGCGTAACCATCCGTCGTGCGGATCAACGGGGTTCTTTTCAGTTCTTCTTCAGAATGGTTCGTAAGGACGCCGATCAACTCATCCGTGCCGTCATTCTGGGCGAAACCATTGTTATTGTGGGTGATGAACCCCTCGTTGATTTAATGCAATCGACCTTGGAACTCTTTGTGCCCCATCGAACTCTTCGGAGAGTCACATATACTGAAAAGGTTGTGCATCCGAGATTCGCGGACATCATTGGGATCCCTTCCACGCTTGCCAAACATTACAAGGACGAGGTCTCTCTGGATCTCAAGGAAGGTAAGGTTTACCGTGGAACAAAATGTAACTTCTCGAAAAAACTGCTTAAACAGATTTCAAAACTCGACCAAGAGAAAGCCGAACGCTTTATTCACACGCGGATTAATTTCGTTCTCTCTCAGGTGAATACCTTGCTTAATATTGTGACTGCAAAGAAGAAAGATAAAGACACTCTTGTTAACTTTCGTAAATCACTCGATGAAGCCACCTTGGAAATTATTGATGCTCTTGCGCTTCAAATCAACCCACTTGCTGTAAGACTGTCCCTAGTTTGGTATACCTAGAGAGGTGAAAAAGTAGGCGAAGTAAACATCGGGGATCCTCGGGAGAACATTGTTTATTCTGTGGAAGTCAAGAACGGGGCGATGACACGTCCACAGTTGTATTCCCGATATGAGAGACTAGTGTCAAGAATCCCATTGCTTTAGCGCTGGAAGAATGTCAATTCATTGAAAGTTTATGTTCTTGAGGTAGGCTTATGGATTTTTTTGAATTACTTAAGAAACGCTGTTCAATTCGTGCTTACTCTCCAAAAGAAATATCTGAAAGCGATATAACCCAAATTTTGGATGCTGCAAATAGAGCTCCTTCTGCAGGAAACCTACAAGCCTATGAAATATTTATGGTTTCTTCAAGTGAGAAAAAAGCTGCTCTAGCGAATGCTGCTTATGGACAAAACTTTATTGCCCAAGCATCTATCGTTCTTTGTTTTTGTGCTAACAAACGCCGTTCTTCTGTTCATTATGGAAATAGAGGCGTTAAATTGTATTCTGTACAAGATGCAACTATTGCTGTGACTTTTGCTATGCTTGCAGCTGAAGCTCTAGGGTTATCTTCTTGTTGGATCGGGGCTTTTGATGATAATAACGTTCAAAGAGTGTTAAATATTCAAGAAAAGAAGAATATTGTCCCTATTGCTATACTCCCAATTGGTTATCCACGAGAGTCACCAAATCCAACACAACGTCGTTCTTTAGAGAGTTTAGTTCATGAAATAGAATAAATCTCGTAGGTTAGACGTACATCTCTTTTCTTGGCGGGGTTCCTTCTTTAGCTTGAATTCCTAACCGAATTGTCATAGCACATTGACGAATAGCGGATTTCTCTAATGAATTTATGTTATCATCAACATAGTCAAGTGAGAAATCAGTTTTCAATAAATCTTGTAGAAATTGAAGACCTCTACGTGCTCCACATAAGCCTAGAAACCGATATAACGGACTATCGGATCCCACAAAATCAGGAATTGCAGTTTCTACCATAATGGTTGCTGTAGGAATATCCAATTTATCAGCAATATGGGCTGGTAGAACTCCGTTCAATCCGCTAATATAGCCCTCACTTTCTTGTAAGACGAGATTATCTGTTCCAGAACTTGATTCAGCGAGGAATGATTTCAGTTCTGTATACTCGAGACCCCCCGCGGTAGCAATAAATAACCGTCGTTCTTTTAATTTCTCTTCTTTAATTTTCTTTTCTGCTAATTCATTTACTTCCCGTTCATCAACATTTGGTAACTCAAATCGCGTAATAAAAGCTCCAAATGCGAGGTACAAATCTACTGGTTCGGCTCCATGCCAACGGCTCATATCTTGTTCAAATTTAGATATAAACGCGGAAGTTAGCAGATTTTCTTCAGGTTGCGAGCCAGTCATAGAATATACGGTAGTATTATTTAATTGAGCCTTGAAGACTTCAATTGTTCGGGTCTTCAATTTACCGTCATCTACAAACGCTACAGTGGGGAAAAACTCCGAATAGGTAGCAATTCGATAAGCGTCCAGATCCATCCGTACCGTTTGTGCGACATTAAAGCCGACAAGTCCCATACCAGTTAGTCCTTGTACGTAAACGACCTTGAGTGGCTTTGACATTTTTTACCATCAACTGTTGTATCCCCCTTGATGGTATAAAAATACCGTTCTAATTGTTAAGTGATCATTTACATTTATTTCAATGAATAGGGAGTATTCCAAAGTTCCTCACGTAAAAGATCTCGTATTGCCATACGGATACCTTCAGAACGGTTGGGATATCGTTGAGAGCGAACAAGTTCATCTAAGCCTTCTACAAATGCCTCAGGAAGGTGGACAGTAACAAGTCTCATTTTTTAATTAGTCCTCCAAGAATTCTTATCCATGTAATCAAATTTTAGGTATCACTGTAATCAATACTTGAAGAGTGAACATATTTCGTAAGTATTATCAAAGTATTTCTCAGTATTATACCTGATGTCTTTAGGATCCTAATTTGAAACATATTCTTTCCTTATTTTTGCTTTTAGTTCTAAGTCATTGATTTATTTCATCATAAAAAACTAATATAATTATTTTTCTCATTAAGTCGTCTTTGGAAGATCACCCGGATAAAGTCTGTTCCAATCTTTCTGTAGGTTCAGTAAAAATCGTGAATCATAACACCATTGGTCAAGTTCTGGAAAAACATCCTCTGTTAAAAAGCGGAGATCAATAGATCTTCCCACCTTGGAGGATGAATGGAGTGAAATGGATAGATTTGGACAGGCAACAAAAGACGTTCCTTGAAGGAAGGTAGAAAAAAGCCTTATCTGTTCTATCTTATCAATTATTTCTTCGGTACTTAGAGTGACTCGGCCAATTACGTAATTCGTTCTAGTTTTAAGATTGATCAACTTTAAGTTATCTTCTTTACTTGTAGATTGAACACATATGGTTCCATCAGGATAATCATTACGAACTTGAGATAAAAGAGCTGCCAATACAATAAGTTCATCACTGGTTAGATGTGAGGTCATGGTTTGATGTAAAAATTGGTAGATACCTCGTTTTTTTTCTATTCGTGGATGCAGTATTATTTCTAAGGTCTTTAACTTTCTTTTAAGCGTAAAATAGCTGCATGTAAAGCTAGTTTTAGTTTTTAAAGGATGTAATGCATGATGAACGCGATATTCTTCTTTCTGGAGATTTTTAATAAGCCAGGAAATGTAATTCTCTATCTCTTCTTTTTCTAAAAGTTGAGCAATCATAAATCCGCCCCGATCAACGCTAAGCCTCCGTTCTTCATTTTCTAGATCTCTAAATTCAATTTTAAATGCCTCGCGGGACTTCATCAATGAAATCAGTTGCTTTGTTCCAAGGGGGAGGTTTCTTCTTAAAAGATCCGCCCAAACTGGGATTGTACTGGCGTCTTTCTTTTTGAATAGAGCACTAGATCTTGGACGAAAATAGATTTGATATACTTGTGGATCTCCAAATCCTGCTTGGCGGATTCGCCATCCTTGATCAACAATATAATCACAAAAATCACTAAATTGAGTTCTTGACATTTTTGGAAGTGCATATATCTCTCTAAAGATATCCGAATTCTTAGGAGGAGGTAATTTAGCGGAAATTATTGAAAAACTCATGGGATCATCCCTAAGCGGAATTGTATCTCTTTTTTTTTCTAATATATTTTTCAATGAGGTCAAAGGCATTATTCAATTCTTCAGTTTTCGCCGAACCAAAACAGATTCTGAGTGCACCATTAGCACATTTTCCAAAAACTTCACCTGGTACGGTGATTATTCCTGTATTCTTAACCATATCAAATGCTAAAGACCGTGAATCTTTTTCCCCGTTAAAAAATATTAAACTAAAGATCGCTCCTTCCATTGGAGGACACCAAATTTCCTCTATTTCCGATATCCTATTTTGAACTAGGTCTCGTCTTTTTTGATATTCATCTCGGTAATTAGGAATATGTGCTTCATTCGACAATGCAGAGAGAGCGCCAATTTGAGATGGAACCGGTGCACACACAACAGCATTATCATGATATTTCATAAAATTCGCTATTAGTTCAGAAGGTGCTATGATCCAGCCTATTCTCCATCCTGCCATTGCAAAATTTTTCGACATACTTCCTATTGACACTACATGTTGTGCAGCTTCTTCACCAAATGTAGATGGATTAATATGCTTTTTTTCATCATAAACAAGCGACGAGTATACTTCATCATATATCAAATACATATTATTGTTGATACATAAATCAACAAGTTTTCGTAATTCTTTTTCCGAATAGCATTTCCCAGTTGGATTTGAAGGGTTTGCAACCCATAAAGACGCTGTTTTTGGTGAAATTTGTTTTTCTAACTTCTCAAAATTAACTCTAGCTTGATGGCTATTCAGTTCAAGTGGGTGTTCACAGGGTTCTCCTCCAATTAATTGAAGGATACGCTCATAGCAGAAGTAGAACGGGGCAATGAGAATGTTTTTTTCTTGTGGACTCGTAATAGTGAGCGCTGCTGTGAATGCTGCTGTACTTCCTCCATTTGTAATTAAAATTTCGGTCTCAGGATCGACTGAAAGATTATTCTCTTTATAGATTTTTTCTGCTATCTTCTCCCTCAACTGGAATAGCCCTAATCCAAGAGAATAACCGATCCATAGGTCTTCCATTTCAGGGTCTGTGAGAGCAGTAGCAACTGCTTCCCGGATAAGTCGAGGGGTTGGGAAATTCGGTCGTCCTTGAGATAAATCTATTATTTTGGTTCCCATTTGCTTTTTTTTTCTCGCATAGGCTTTGATCTCCTGTATGGGAGGATAACTGATTTGGGAAAGGATGGGATTTTGTCTAACGACCTTCGTTGGTTTCAAAAGTCATCTCTTCTCTACCTTTTTACCATAGAAATCTATCTTTTCTCACAAAGAAAAAGTAATTCGTTCGAAACCATGTCTAAATTCCGGTTTTTTCCAGTAAAAACCATCACCTCTAAAGTGTAGCATGAATATCCTCATAAGGTCTAAGCATCACATTTTATTTGTCTTAATAAATAGTTAAAAATAATCTCTCGTTCTTTCTGATAATATTTCATCAATAATAATACTATGAGAATCTTATAAATAAATCCAAGCAAAAAAATTCCCATTTTTTAAAATTCCTTTTAATTTGGGGATTGTGAGATAAGGTCATACTTATTAGACTAATCATTTCAATAAGGCACATAATCAATTCTTGACAACAAATGAATGATAAATGAATGAAATAGCTTCGCAATTTAGAACAAATTTTCTTATTTCCTTTATTAGTCTTAAATAAAGACAAGAGATGTCGGCAGAGATGCATGGCACATGACCCCCATCAAAAATATCGAATTAAGACATAATAATGGTTATATAATCAGATACACTTCCTTAAACGTCATGAAAGATGAAATTTTACATTTTTTACTATATAGAAGCAATAATCTCTTTTTTGCTTCCATTCAAAAAGAACTAAACCATAATCAATCTTTAATAACAAGGACAAGTCTCTTTAATCTCCTTCAATCTGTCGATGTATCTTCTTATGGAGGGGTTTGATAACGACAAGGTCTGTTGAATCCTCTTCCTATCATCTATTTCGATTTTTCATCTTAAATTCCATGAAATTGGATGAGGACAACAATATTCTTCCCACTGCACAAAACGCAATGATAAAAATAGCTTTTGATCTTTTTCTATTTCTGGTTAATCATTATCCTCCCCCTCCTCAAACATCTTCCTCTTCAAACGAAGTCTTGATTCCTAGATATGAAAAATTTTTTTCATCAATATTTTCTTCTAATTATAATGCTGTTAATCTCCCTCCTCTTGTTTCTAATCCATCTTCACACTTGTTTAAATTTATTCAACTGTATCCTCAGTTTAATAGTTCCATTCTCGAATTTTTCCTTGTGAAAATTATCCAATTCCTAAATTCTGTTCAAATAACTGCTCACAAAATGATAGAAAATCATAAACGAGAAAAGATCGATGTTTGGGATATAGTCAAGATTGTAAATAGTCAGTTAAATCAAAATTCATATCGTACTCCTTTTCTTGTTCCTTTACAAACAATCCTTTCCCTATCTGCCCTTGTTTCTGCAGGCGAGTTTCATGATCCAGAATCAGCCCTTAATACAGCAGTAATCCTTATGAGTGACTCTAATCTTTTAGGTAATTGTAAAATTTGTGGAATAAGATGCCGTGCGATTTCCTGTAGCGTTTGTGGCTCTGTTTTCTGCCACTCACATCTTGAAACTGTACATGTTTCTTCTTCTACTGCTTCTTTCTTCATTTGTAATACTTGTGTCCAAGGGTGTTCCTTCTGCGAAAAACCATTGTTAGAAGCAAATAACCCCATTGCAGGTCAAATTTCTGTTTGTATCTCTTGTGGAAGTAAAGCATGCAGTACATGTAATGTAAATTTTGCCGTATGTGAAGTATGCGGCAAATTGATTTGTACTTCTTGTCAAAATTTCTGTTCTCAATGTGATGGTGTCTTTTGTAGTTCTTGTGCTGGAGATGCTCTCTTAATTTGTGGTATTTGTGAAAAACAATTATGTAACGGATGCCAACCAACTGTATCACGTTGTGAATGGTGTAAACGATTTCTTTGCTCTTCTTGTGAACCACAAGGGGAGTATTGTAAAATCTGCGGCTCTTATCTCTGTATTAAATGTAGTCAGGAAAACAACAACCTTTGCAATTTCTGTGTGGAAGAAACAACCCGTGATTTAGAACACTTAGAAGCTGATCTTAAAGAAAATTCTGATTGTATCCAGAAAAGATTGGCATTTGCTGCTCTTCTTGTCAAGTTAGGTGACTCCCAAAGAGCTATAAAGCACTTACATAAAGCTAGTCACTTAGATCCAACTAGTGTCTCGATTTGGTTAGAACTTGGAGATCAATACTTAAAACAGCAGGATTTTAGGGATGCATTAAACTGTTATAAGAAAGCAAGGGATTTAGCGCCTTTTTCAGCCTCAGTTTTAAAACGAATAGCTAAGACTCATCTTGAAGAAGGTAAACTTGAGAAAGCTAAAGAAATTCTAGAAGTTGCTTGTCAGACTTCTCCTGACAATTTTGATGTTCTTAGAAGTCTCGCAGCTGTTGAAGACGCATTGAATAATCCCGAGAAAGCGATAGAAAAGTTAAATGAAGCGACTAAAATTAATGTTAATGATGAAACAATATGGTATGATCTGGGAATTCTCTATCAAAAAAAGGGAGATCTTAAGGAATCCAGAGATGCTTATATGAAAGCTTTAGAGGTTGACCCCACCGATACCGCTTCATGGAACAATCTCGGTATTGTACAAGGTGCTTTAAATAACAAGCAAGCCGCTATTCGCTGCTTCCGATTGGCAGTAGCTTTAGATGATAATAATGTGTTACTTTGGAATAATTTGGGAACCGCTTATGCTTCCGCTGACCAACAAAACCGAGCATTGGACTGTTTCTTGAGAGCTATCGAGATAGACAAAACTCACGTTCCTACGCTTTATAATCTTGCAGTAACATGGATGGATTTGGGCAATCATGATGAAGCTATTGAAATTTTAAATGAAGCATTGGAAGTAGAATCGAATTCTTCCATCTTATTAGAAACACTTGCAAGAGCCCATCGAGAAATAGGAGAAACAGAACAAGCGGTAAAATACAGTAACTTTGCTCAAAAAATTAAAAAAAGCGGCAAAAGAGTAGAGTAGAGAAAAGAGACGGGAGACGTCATTTTTCTAAAAAACTGGAAGGTACAACGGAAACATTACCCTCTACATAATCTCTAGCGCTTACCCGTACAGGAATTTTTTGCCCTAATCGGACCAAAACCTCAATGGGTTCATCTTCCTCATCTAACATTTCTTGCCAATCTTCTGCCCGAAGTATTTTACGAAGCATCGCTCCTTCTTTTTTCTTTCGAAATGCAATTGACTCCGATGGATCAACTATAACCTCATCACGTGTATAATCTGTCATTCTAATTTTTCCTTCAATTACTTCGCGAAGAAGAAGGAAGAATCCCCGTGGAAGAATTTTAGTAACAACCCCGTTAATCTTACCTTGCCATTCAGGACGTCTAGTCATAAAGGCAAGTCCTGCACCAACCACTTGTCTTTCTAACCTTTCAGCTGCTATTGTTTGCTCAGTACAATGTTCAGTAAATTCGGCTATTTCCTCTTCCGTGTATACTGGGGTTTCTGGGGTCGCTGTTCCACGAAGGATACCCTTAACTAACCGATGGGCGACATCATCGGAATAACGACGAATTGGTGCAGTGAAATGAGTATAACAGGCACTACCAAGACCAAAATGCCCAATATTATCCGGTGTATAAAATGCTCGTCCGAACATTCCCAGTGTGGTGAGGTGCATTACCATTCTTTGCGATTTATCTTCAACCTTCCGAATTTTAGCCAAAACTTCTCGGAATGGTCTCATCCACTTCTCCCTATCTTCATCCTGGAGTTGAGCTAAACCCGGCAGTAATACTTTCTTTTTCTTTGTCTCTCCTTCCTCTTCTTCCTCCTCTTCCTTTCTTTTCCTAAAGTAGGAAGCAACATTCCTCCACCCATTTGTATTTTTCCCCCTTTCTTGAGCATAGAGAGGACATCCAGTTCCTCAACTACGTCTTCTTTAGAATTACCGTCTTCTATTAAGTGTTTAGGCCATTCAGGAATTTCAACACGATAATCAATGCCTAATGCCGCCATTTGATCGTTAAAACGCTCCACATCTTCTTGGTCTGGGATAGGGTGACAACGATAAATACCTGTGTACCCAGAATCCCGTATAAACTCGCCTATTGCTTCATTAGTTGCTACCATGAACATTTCATTCATTTTTTCTGATGATTTTAATTCCCTCACTTCTAAAGTGAGTGTAGGTTGAGATGTCGTCATACGTGCTTCTTTTGTTTCTACATTTAACCCAATGAATTTGTTACGAATTTTATCACCTAGTTCTAACATACCTACCCAATAGGGATCCTTTTCAGCTAGTTTTTCATCTACATACTCATATGCAAGATTAGCTTTAACTTGCACTATAGATTCATAGATTTCATAATTTGTACGTTCTCCATTTGGGGAGAAGTCTAATTTCAGCGTAACAGCAAACCTCGGCACGTTCTCCTGCAATGCACAAAGTCCTGTGGACAAGGCGGGAGGATGCATCGGTAAAACACGATGTGGAAGATACGCAGATGTCGCGCGTTGTTTTGCATGACTGTCTAAGTATGAACCCGGTGCAACGTAATGAGCTACATCTGCAATCATGACGAACAAGCTGTATGAGTCATCTTCATGTCTTTCGTATGCTAGAGCCTGGTCAAAATCACGTGCTGTGGCAGGGTCTATAGTATATGCTTCCAAATGACGCAGATCTTTCCTTCTTTCCCATTCTTCCTTCTCTTCGGTGGGTATTGGGAATTCAAGCGCTTGTCTTTGGGCTTCCTCATCTATATCCCAAGTAAAATTTTGGTTTTCCTTAACTGCTCGTTTAGCGATATTTTCCAGAGCTACACTTTCATTCCAGTATTCTGTACGTAAGAGGAATTCCGTCATAGCGGAAGCGGGTTGTAGATAACTGGCTTCTGTCCAGTCCTCAGCAAGGTATTGAAGATAATTTCTTAGATTAAATTTCCCTAAACTAAAAATATGTGTTCCTCCAAGAATTTCAATGTCTTCTTTAAATTCTTTATTCATAATTAGTTCTCCCATCCACTTTTGACATCTTTGGAGCGTTTTTTGCTCTTCTTCTGTAAAATCTAGAACATAAAGTGCTACAGGTATATTTTGCGATTTAGAATACCCTTCTTCGTCTTCAATTTCTTCCACCTCAATCATTCGCTCTCTTAAACGGCGCAATCTAGACATTTCTGCGGTTATTGCTCCATAATCTTCGAGAGAAATAGGTCGCCATCTTCGAGGTTTTGCCCCCACCGCATCAAAATATCCCTTACCACGGGGCAAACAAGATTCTAACACGTCATCAATGACAGCAATTTTACTTGTTGAGGGTTTAGACTTGAACCACTTCATTGCTATTTCCTTACTTGTCAGCTCTGATTCAGTACAATTCTTTCGGCACCAGTCCCATAATTCCCGATCTGAAATAGGCGGATTGGTTATTTTCGCTGTGTCTGTCTCTGTGATATCTCTTTTTTGACCTGGTTTCCCTCTATCATATTTTCCTATTAGATGTTCTAATCGAGGCTGTAGTTCACGAGTAATTAACTTGGCTTTTAGAGAAGACGGTATGTCGATATTATCAATGAATTTACGCTTAGTATTAACATGCTTACTCTTGATTTCTCTAATTCCTTTTAATGTAAATACTTCAAGAATTCTCTCTTTTTTTCGCGTTCTTGAATTAATAACAATACCTAGATTGTTGGGGGGATTAAGACCATACAAGCCTACTTTAAACTCTATTAGCTTGCCTTTTTTCAAGATAAATGCCTCATTAAAACTATTCAATGAAATTTTCTAATACCTGTTATATGGTTGATGTGTACTGATATTATTCTGGTTGATACGGTAATGATTCAATAAAATATCCAAAAGACTTGATTGATTAGGATGCGAATTTCTCTCTATCACTTAATTATCTTCCCTTTTTATGAAAACTTCTTCGTAGAATTATAACACACAGCATTAACGTTCCAGTAAACAACATCAGAGGTAAAAGCGGAAATTCGTCAATAGAGGATTCGGTCGGTGAAGTCTTTTCCCTCACTTTCATATGGGACTGAAACCGGGGATAGATCCTCAATTGTAGCTAATTCTTCAGGACTCAAAAAATACCTGGCAAGGGTTTTTTTACTCCTTTCCTCATCGCAATCCTACCTGTTAAAATTAGTAATTACGGGGTCTTACTGTTAAATTATAGATTTAACCCCCATGTTCATTTACACACTACTGTCTTCTACAGGGAGTTAGATAAAGAACCTATTATTTTATACAACAATATGTCTATTCATCGTCCAGTGACTTCTCTCGACGACGGATTGAACCAAGATATCACAACCCAAATCCAACAACAATTTGATCCCATCATCGCTGCCTGTCATCACGCAGACCTAACAGACTGTAAGATCTTCGCTGATATCTTGGAAACCTTCCATGAATCTTCTAAAAGACATAAAACACTCCGAAACCTACCCAAAATAATGATACGACTGTATAGAGAGGGAAGTCTTGGTGTTTCCGAAGAGGAATTAAGGAAGTTCTATCAACTGTCTAACAAACGGAAACAAGAGATAATCTTCATCCTCTACTTGATCCAAGACCTTCCCCCCGCAGAGATTGCTGAAAAAGTGAATCTTGGGGATGAAAAACTTAGTACTAAGCAAAAAACAAGAAAAATCCGTGGTAGTCTTAATAATTGTATTCCAAGCAAAAGGAGTCTATATACAGAACCTGTGACGATTACTCATCCCTACCTCAACAAACAAATCCATCCCATCAAGAATGGGGATAAAAAACTCGAATATTATTCCTACGGATCGAATGAACTTTTCTGGTGGCTTTGTCCCAAAGACGACTGTGGACATGAGTGGAAAGCACCTATCTATGACCGTTCTAGTGGTCATGGATGCCCTGCGTGTGCTAGATTGGTCGTGACTGATAAAAACCGTGTAACCATTACCCACCCCCACCTCAAAGAACAAGTCCATCCGATCAAGAACGGAACGAAAAATCTCGAAGATTTTTCTTACGGATCGCGCGAAAGGTTCTGGTGGTTATGTCCCAAAAACGACTGCGGATATGAGTGGGAAGCACCAATCACGCGGCGTACAAGGCATGGGTGTCCTGCGTGCGCTGGAAAGACGGTGACTGACCGAAATCGGGTGACCATTACTCACCCTCATCTGATTAAAGAAGTCCATCCCACCAAGAATGGGGACAAAAAACTCGAAGACTATTCCTACGGATCATGTGAACGGTTCTGGTGGCTATGTCTCAAAGACGACTGCGGATATGAGTGGGAAGCACCAATCAGAAATCGTACCAATGGTCGTGGTTGTTCTGCCTGTGCAGGAAAGACGGTGACCGACCGAAACCGCGTGACCAATACCCACCCTCACCTTATCCACGAAGTCCATCCTACCAAGAATGGGGACAAAAAACTCGAAGACTATTCCTATGGGTCAACTGAGGTCTTCTGGTGGCTATGTCTCAAAGTTGATTGCGGACAAGAGTGGGAAGCAACAATTAATAATCGTACAGGTAAGAATAGACCAAGAGGGTGTCCCAATTGTGCTAGGGAAAAAAATGCTTTTGGAGAATTATGGGGTAAGGTGGAAGCACATGGTGAGAATATTGTCCAAACCTTTTTCCCTAACTCCCGTTCTCAATTCCGAATACCTCATAAAAATACGTGGATTGATCCCGACAATGTCGTGCTATTAAACCCTAACGCCGAAATCAACGATGATGACAATGAATTTGATCTAATTATTGATCCTAAGCAAACACCGTGGGATTATAAAGTCAAACAATGTATTGGAAAATATACACCACATTGTGATATCTTGATAATTGCGTACTTCTATGGACATAGAGAAAAATACTACAAACATCCTGATTTACTCACTGGGAAGACTCATAATGTCGAATTTCTTACCTTCCCTGAATTGATAGACAGACTTGCGGAATTGTCAACAGCTAAGATAGCTGAAGAAAAACGACAGGAGTTAGAAGAAGACTATCAAAGACTTGTCGAATTTGCTAATAATCTCTAAACAAAATCCTAAGGCTATTTGGCGGGTTGATCCCATTTAGTCCTGCTTTAAACTCTATTAGCTTGCCTTTCTTCAAAGAATGCACCAATTAAATGAACTTAGGGTCATTTTTTTCATTTCTTAGGATTCAAAGGAAATTTCAGAAAATTTAATAGGCTCTACTTATTTGAAAGTGGAACTTGTTGATATCCGCGAACCTGTGATTACATGACCGAAATAGAAAATATAGAGCAATCAAACTCGTTAGAAATGACTTCTTCCTTTCCCCCGTACATCCCATTATCTCTCTATGGTGAATTAATCAAAATTAAACAAACACTTCTTCTTTTATACACTGGCATTCTAACGTATTTTATTACTGCCTGGCCAACATTAGAGTTTTTTACTCTTTTCTGGCTGATTTTTAGTTTATTTTTTGCAATCTCTGGATCTACATTGTTCAATATGTATATAGACCGTGATATTGATGCATTAATGGAACGAACAAAACAACGGGCTGTCCCTAGTAGACAAGTTCGTCCTTCCACCGTATTAAAACATGGGTTCATTTTTACGGGTGGTGGAATTTTAACAGCTATGTTTTTTATAAATTGGGTTACAGGGTTAGTTATATTTCTCGGTTCTTTCTTTGATGTGATAATTTATTCTATATGGCTGAAGAGACGGACTAAATACTCTATTCTCTTTGGTGGTGTTGCGGGTGGACTGCCTGCCATCGCAGGATGTACCGCCGCAACTGGAACCATCAACCTAACAACTGTTCTTTTTGGATTATTCGTTATAACTTGGATTCCTCTTCATATTCTAACTCTTGCATTACTCCAAAAAAATCTAGAAGGTTATAAAAATGCAAAAGTGCCTATGTGGCCTGTTGTTAGTGGTCCAATTCAAACTATTCGAGTAATTACCACTTCAGCACTTCTAATTACAGTGGTCGTTGTTCTAACAGCTATTTCATTAAATATTCACCTATTTTTTCTCTTCCCTCTTTTTATTCTCAACTTATATGTTATCTATCTGTCGATTAAGAATTTCAGACATCCATCAGAAGGAATTACCTTTCGACTTTTCAAACTAGCTTCCGTAATCATGGTATTTTCGTTTCTATGGCTTCTTATAGGCGTAGTCATGACTGATGTTTTTTTCAACTGATATGACCCGTGGACTCATCCTCATGATCCGAGAAAGCTTCTTACCTATCTAAAATACCTAAGTGTCTTGCTAACAGCTCAATGATATCAATAACCTCTATTTTACCCTTTAGGTGCTGAACTGCATTTTTTAATGCCATTTCGCAGGCAGGACATGCGGAAGTTAAAATATCTGCACCGATTTCTTCTGCTTGTCTTACTCTCTGAGAAGCAATATTTAGTACCATTTCAGGGTCAAAAGCTTGAAGTAATCCACCTCCCCCGCAGCACCCAGAGTTAGTATTGCTCTTAGGAAGCTCAATAAAATTCCGTGTGATTTTCTTTAATATTTCACGTGGTTCTTTTACTACCCCCCCTAATCGTGCAAGCTCACATGGATCATGATAAGTTATTTTAAGATCTGATGACTCTAACTTGATTTTTCCTTCTTCAATGTATTGACTGAATAATTCAACTGCATGAAATACCTTGAAACTAAGATTTTTATTAATAAATTGAGGATATTCATATTTGAACATCCGATAGCAACCAGCACAACCAGTCACCAATATAGTAGCCCTCTTTTCCCCAATCATCTTTATATTCGCCTGTATTAGCTCTACTGTCGTTTTTTGTTCTCCACACATTAATGCAGGCGCCCCACAACAAATTTCATTTTCTCCAAGTATTGTCCAATCCTCACCTACCCAATCCAAAATTTTAGCAATCGAGATGGGAATCATCTCATTTTGAGTTTTAATAGTAGAAGTACAACCAGCAAAATAAACTACATTTGCTTCATCTTTAAATGGATCATTGTCCAAATCAGCTGAATCAATCCAAAACTCGCGAAGGTCAGCACCTGCCCCGTAAGGATCATTTTCTATCTTAAGGTTTTTACTGATTACTCCCACAGATTCAGGCGTATAACCGGATTCATTAACAATTTGTCGTAAAGTAGACCAAAACGATTGAATATCGATATGATGGGGGCAGACTTGCGTACAGGCCCCACATAATGTACATCCATAGATGTCGTTTGCTTTTTGGGCTAATACTTTGGGTTGAACGGGTTTTGGTCCAAAAATTCTTCTTAACAACGATTTCTGTAATATTCTGTCTTTCGTGAATCTTAATTTCTCAGCAGGAATAAGACCAAATTTCTTCGAGTCTTGATACGTAGGACAGATCTCTCTACATACTCCACATCGAGTACATAATGTAAGATATATCGTTTGAAGTGAGGAGATACGTTTCTTCGGTATTAGAATTCCCCTATCAGCTTCATTCATAACGATCAAACATGTTTAGCTATATGAAACAAAGTTGAAGAGTTTATTGTATAATTAATTTTTTTTTTATCTAATAAAAAAGGTTGTTTTTAAGAAAAATAGAATTCCAAAGCATGAGCGAACTTATTAAGATTTTTTAACAATTAGTGCATCTGCTACGATATCCATTACGCCTTTAACCTCTATATCAAGTTTATAATGGTCATTAATGTCTTCTAATTGAGCTTTACAGTTCTCACATGCAGTTACCACAATTTTTGCTTTGGAATCTTTAATCTGTTGAGCCTTTTTCTTTCCTGTTTCCATTCGGAGCTCATCATAATCTTCAATAGCAACGAGTCCCCCCCCACCACCACAACACCAATTCTCTTCTCGATTTGGGCTGAGTTCAACGAACTCTTGCGAGGAATGATTAAGTATTTGACGAGGGGCCTCATAAACCCCACCATTACGACCAAGGTTGCATGGATCATGATATGTTAAACGCTCTGGATGTATATCAGGATTTACTTCAATTTTTCCCTCATCAATCAATTCGTGTAATACCTCTACAATACTCTTAACCTTGAAAGGTAACTCACCGAACCAAAATGACGCAAGATGTCGCATAATCCGGAAAGCATGTCCACATTCTGTTACTATTAATGTTTTTGCACCGATTGTCTTCGCTTCCTCGATGATTTCTTCAACTAAAGGTTTGGCACGAGAAATATCACCTAGAAAATAAGCATAATTGGCTGCATCAAATTTACTAAGATTCCAATTCAATCCAGCTGCTTCAAAGACTTTAGCGACAGGAAGGATTGTATGAGCACCTGCAATGGGAAGGTACAGAATATCTGCCTTAGAACCTTCATCAGCAACTTTAATTGAGGCTGTTTCCATTCCCAAATTTTCATGAATTTGTTGTTCTAATCTAGCTATCTGTCTCAAGAATGTTCCCTTGTACTCCTCAATGGTTTCACCCTTCATAGCCTGAGTCTCAGCTACCATATCTATATCCTCAGGGGCAAGTTCTGCAAGACTAGTTAGGTGACGTGCAGTAGAAAACATCCAGCTAGGATCGAGTCCGAGTGGACAGAAAACAGCGCAACGTCTACATCCTGTACATTCATAGGCTGCTTCTGCTAACTTTTCGAGTGAATCTTGACTGAAACGTTTAGCATTTGTTAACCAAGGTAGGGTTTTCCCCAGTCGTGTGAAATAATAACGATAAAACCTTCTTAAGAGTTCCATTTTATAGGCTGGAGCATGTTTAGCATCCTTAGTCACATTATACATATGACAGGCAGCATTACAGGATCCACCTCTTGCACACGATTCTATACAGTAATGCATCGCATCATTTAGTTTCTTTTCAAAAACCTCTAGGAGCTGTTCCTCTAATTGCGGGGAGATCTTTTCTTCACTGGCAGTCATACTTTACTCTCCTTTAGATGAAGCTTAGATAAGCGCATTGTCACAAAGACTCCACCAAGATGAAAGAGCTTAGTATATGGTATAATTGCGACAGCTAACAAAACTAGTAGGAGATGAATCAAGAAAATCGGTCCAACATCGGGATACACAGATGGGGATTGTAATGTAAGTATATCAAAAAGATAATCACGAAAGTCTTGTAGTTCGATGTGATCAACGAAAAGTCGCATATACATTCCTGTGAGTCCAATAGCTAAAAACAGCGCTAACACGAAATAATCTTCAAGATTCGACATTTTTGCCATTGTACCCGATAAACGACGACCTAATAGATAGAACACAGCTGAAAGAACAATAATTCCTGCTAAGCTTCCACTTATCATAGCTACAGTGTCACGTGTATCATCATTAAAACCAAGGAGATCCCACAATAGTTGCCATTCAAAGAGAAGTCGCGTATGTCCAACTAAGGTCATTAAAAGTCCATAATGAAGCAACCATGCGCCGATCCAAAGCTTCTTGTCAACTTTGAATATGCGAGGGAAGAAAGTTATTTCTTTTGTAAGATCAATAGCATACTTTCCGTTGCTTGAAATTCCTGGAAACACTGTGAATTTGTTTGCAGCTGGAGGAGAACGGACCCAGATGAATATTCTATAGATTACTCCTATAACAAAGAATGTAATAGCGGCATAGGGGAGAATGCCCATTATAATGTAGCTTATGGGGTCAGGAACCATCTTAGTTCATCTCTAAATGAATGCGAAAATTAAATACGGATGAGGAATTTGATTTCTTTTCCTTCATCAACCTGGAGAACTTCCGCACCTTTCCGTTTAGCCCAGGCTGGAATATCTGTAATTGTTCCTGGATCAGTCGCAATTACTTCAACAATTGTACCTTTTTCCATTTTCTTTGCTGCCTTTCCTACCTTTAAAATCGGTTTTGGACAACGTAATCCTCTGACATCCAATGATTCTGTTGCTTTCAAAACTTCAGTCATAGTTTTTCACCTATTTAAAGCCAAACCGTTCTGTCATGATCAAGAATCATATCCACAAGAGCCGCTGCTCCTGCAATTTCGCTACCTTCTACTAATTTCTTTGGATTGATCTTTCGAAATTCTTGTGAATTGCTGCAGACATAAATCTTGCCACCTTCCTCTATAAAGTCTTGCATAAGTTCTTGAAGTGGAGGAAAGCCCGGAGCACTTACCTTTTTAGCCGCTCCTTTCATCGCTAGGACAACTGCATCCATCATCAAAAATATGTTCGCTTGAACATCTGACACTTGTGCGGTAGCACCGATCGTAAAAGGTGCATAACACCTTTCAGCAGCTTCTGGCCCTTGAGTACCAACAAGAAGGATTGATTTCGTTTTTTCTGTCATTAATATCACCTTTTTAAAACACAAATAACGCAGAAATGCTAAGAATCAGGAATATTAGGAGATGGGTAAAGTGAGGCATGTGAATTGAGGAGAATTGCATTGTTCGGAAGATTATCAATTGTCCCCAAACAAAAACACGCGCCCACATAATAAAAGCTAAAACAGTGAAAACCACTGTGAAGAGTACAGCGCTGTAGAAAAGTTCGGGAGCGAAGAATCTCGTCCACCAAACCATAACTCCACCCAATGTTGCAATGGCATTCAGAATAACATGTAAAGTCAAACTAAAGCCACTTCGCATCATCTCAAACATACCCGTAAATAAAGAAGTCAGTCCGAACGCTACAATAAACACGCTCAAGATACTCGCAATTTCTGTAGCTACAATATCAGGCATAAGTTCACTTCCGTTCTAATTAATGCAAAAATTTTTTAAAACGTATTTTATTTTATTGATTAAATTAACTTTATTAATATTACTGATAATCTAAGCAATACCGATAAACTTATAATATGAAGAATAAGTGATTTGGACGAGTAGAGGACAAAAAATGACAGAAGAACATTTACCAATAGTTAAATTAGTTTACCGAGCAGATTGCACTCCTCGAGATGTCCTCAGATGCTTTTATGGATTAAGTTCAACAGATTTAAATGCATTCATGACTCTATTAAGGCTAAGAGATGATGGTTGGGTGCCTGCTGAGAAATATGCTGAATTTGTCCATTTAAGTCCTAGTAGTGCTCAACGGTTACTACGTAGACTAATTGCTCTAGGCTTGGCCAACCGACAGAAAGTCAAAGGGGATAAAACTCAACGTCCCTATCGATATGAATACAAAGCAACAAGTATCTCGGAGATCATGACTCGTTTGCATCAAGTGCTAAAAGATATGAATAGTAAGTTAGGTAAATTTTTAGAAGATCCTACACTGTGGGAGAATGCTTTCTTCTAAAATCTTGAATTTTAATTGATCGAAATAATTAAGTTATAATCAGATATCGCTTCATATCCTAAATGGAGTGTATAATATCTGCCAAACGAAATCATTGAATCCGTTGATATCTTTATTGCAGGACTAGGCCCTGCAGGTGCTTCTACACTCAAAGCTCTAGCGAATAATCCCCAAAGTCAATCATTTAACATTATTGCACTAGATAGACGTGCTAAAATCGGCATTCCTGTAAATTGTGGGGAGTTTATTCCCTCTCCAGATACATTGGCAGAAATGTTCCCTAATGTAACTGACGCAAGGACATTGTTTCGGTTTGAAGAAGAATTTCTTGCTCATCGAACCAGACATTTAACCTTCATTTCACCAACAGGGGAATCTACATCTGTTCCATTTGATGGTGCAACCATTCATCGAGACCTGTGGTTACAGGATTGCATAAAACAAGCTGAAAAATTGAGTAATATTACTGTATTAAGAGAAACATCACTTAAACGATTCTCAGATGCAGGATGGCACATTTCAACCCCTGAAGGATCTAAGATCTTAAATCCTAAGGTTGTTGTTGGAGCAGATGGTACAAATTCTCAAGTACGGCGTTATCTATGGGGAAAAGAAGTACTATATCGAGATGCAGGTGATTATGTCAATTGTCGTGAACATCTACTGAGCAATCTTGAGCATTATGACGCTTCAGAGGTAGGTATGTATTTCGGTCAAAAAATTGCTCCAGGAGCTTTTGCATGGATAATCCCCAAAGGACCTCGTGCTGCCAACGTAGGGATCGGTATCCGGGATTTAAGGAAATGCGGAACAACGCTTAGTAGAGCATTAGACTGTTTTATCACTACTCATCCGCATTCTAGTCCTAATCTACGCGGTGCAACGATTCAAAAAACGTATGCTACTCGGGTACCTGTTGCTTATCCACTTCAAAAGACAGTCAAACAAAATGCAGTTTTAATAGGCAATGCAGCTTCTCAAACGGTTGGGGCAGTCGGAGCGGGAATTCCACCTTCTATGGTCTTGGGAAATCGTCTAGCTCCTATTCTTGTTGATCATCTTGCAGGAAATCGTCCTTTGAGAGATTTTGAAGGAATCTGGCGTCATGATTTGATGGAAGTTTTGAAAAGATCGAGAAAACTACGAGGATATTTTGATAAAATTCAAAGTAGCGATAAACGTATGAGCTGGTATTTTCGTAGACTAAAACAATCTGATCTACAAACTTTCGCAATTGGACGTCTAAATTGGCGAATGAGATGGGGACTTCCGTTTACACCATTAGTTAATCTTATTTTTCGCTTGTGATTCATATATCTCGAAAAACCAGGATTAGAAAAAGACTCAGAATCATTAAGGTATTGCTACGAACAAATAGCCGCAGCTCATGAGAACTCCTGTTACCACATGTACAACTAGTGTCATCGCATTAGCTGGTTCTAATTTTTGTCCTTCATCGTAGTTATGCATGGAAGTTGAACTGATCTTAGGAAGGAGAGGGAAAGTGATCAATGCTATTAGTGTAGTATAAGGTAAAGTTCCAAGGTAAACAAACAGGACAATCCAAGCGTAAGCTATCAAAAATTGGGCGGGTAAAAGACTTACCGCTTTCTTTCGACCCATTCTAACCACTAAAGTTAATTTCCCCGCTTGCTCATCTGCCCCTGCATCTGGAACTTCATTGATCCATACCAAGGTGAAAATTAACATACCAACAGGAACTGAAGCAATTAACGGTGCTATGAAATTGTCAATATTAACTACAGGATTTTGTACATAATAAGCTCCGAGTACACCTACAGGACCAAAATTAATCCCGATCAATGGCTCTCCTATTCTTCTACTATGTAGTGAAACAGGTGGTTGACTATATAACCAGCCAGAAAGAAAAGCAAATATTGCCAGGGCTAATAGAAGCCACCCCGAGAGTAAGGTTAGAAGAATAGATAGTATCATGAATAAAAAGAAAAAAAACCATGCGTACCATTTGATAAATTTAGGAGACACCATCTCCATCTTTAGAAAAGGCGATCCTCCGCTAAACTTATTCGTATCTTGTACAAAATCTCTCAATTTGATGACATCTGATCCTTTACCATTAGCAAAATCATAATAATCGTTGATAAGATTCGTACCTGCATGAACACTAAGTCCTGCAGCAAGAACAAGAATGAACATCTCAATTTTAAAATAATCTTCATAAAAAGCGATGGACGTTCCAAGTAACAAAGGTACCAGCGTTGCAGTGAAGAATTGAGGTCGAGTGACTGCAAGATACGTGTCTAATGAGTATCGCAAGGGATAGGTTTCTCCTTTTGAATCCTAGTATTCGTAAAAGTGGCAAATAGTGTTTCTTAAAATTTCTTCTGGGAGATTTTTTCCCATCAAATAGTGTTTCTGATCTTAGGATGGTGTATATAGGTGGATTGACCACCCATTTTAGCTATTTAGAGTCCAACAATTGCTTCCAGAATAATATCAATTAATGGTTGGGGATAAAGTCCAATGACCACTATTGCAAGTGTTCCAAACAACAAAGGAAGACCATAAGTCCAAGAAATGGATCTAACAATTGCATCTTCAGCAGGTTCCTTCCAATACATTAATTTAATAACTCTCGCATAGTAAAAGACCGAAATAGCCGAGTTTAGAATGGCTATAATTGCCAATAGACCCAAACCTGCGTCAACGGCACTATAGAAGAGATAAAATTTCGAGATGAATCCTCCAAGGGGAGGAATACCCATAAGACTGAAGAAACTTAGAGTTAGTCCAAATGCTACCGCAGGATGATTCTTTGATAATCCGGCAAAATCGGATATCTTTTGTGATAGAGCTTCACCTGCTATTGCAGCCACTGTGAGAAAAGCTACGAGTTTCATAAGGGCATGAATCAAGACATGCATCAAAGCACCAACATAAGCCCAATCGGGATGAGTAGCATTTTCACCAGAAGAAACTACTGCTAATGCGATCATGATATATCCTGCATGAGCGATGCTTGAGTAAGCCAACATGCGTTTGATATCTTCTTGTACGAGGGCTACTACATTTCCAAGAGTCATTGTAAGTACTGCAAGGACAGCAAACATCATACTCCATGTAGTATTAAGAACTGGCATTGCTATTACCATCATTCTAAGAAGAGCAGCAAAACCCATTTTCTTAGATCCGGCAGAAAGAAATGCGGTGACTACTGTGTTTGAACCTTGATAAACATCTGGTGCCCAATGATGGAATGGTACGAGCGCCATTTTATAGCCAAATCCACCAGCAATGAAAGCAAGGGCGACAAACGAAAGCGGATCTACATCACTTTGATTTTCTGTTAATACTTCTATAATCACATAGAGATTCGTACTGCCTGCTATGCCGTACAAGAGCGACATCCCAAAGAGAGTGAGAGCCGATGAGAATGCACCCATGAAGAAAAACTTCATTGCTGCCTCATTAGACTCCTTTGAATCTTTTTTGAATGCAACCATAGCATAGGAAGGAATACTACCTAATTCCCAAGAAAGAAGCAGTGTAATTAAATCTGTTGAGGATGCAACAAGCATCATACCGCTAATGGAGAAAAGGAGTAAGCCATAAAAAACCCCAGGATTACTTGAATCTTCTAATGAGTGATACGCGCTGAGTGCTACCAGGATACCAACAACCAAAAATACAATCGCAAAGAACCGAGAGAAGTCATCAAATGCAAGAACCGAAGTTGTTCGAGTTTCTCCTTTACCAATGAATAGTGGTTCACCCCAATCTTGAAAATCCGTAAAGGCCACTAGAGTGAAATAAAGGGCTAGAATTAGTCCAACAACAGTAATTAGTAAACTTACTTCACGGTAGCTAGACCATCGTTTCTTGGTAAGATCAACTAAGGTAGCAAACATCGCAGTTATTAGAACCAATCCGAGAGGGATCAGACCTATGAGCTCTGACAAAAGTGGCTCCTCCTAGAACTGCGAAACGAAATGTTCTGCAGCTGAGTTCATTATGTCAATCATCCAACTTGGGAATAGACCAAGTACAACTGTGGCAATGATAAGCATCGCAAAGGGGATCCATTCGACCTTGTACGCTCGGTGAACATCAGATAAGTCAGGATTAAGTTGTCCAAAGACCACACGCTGAAGCATCCATAAATAGTATGCTGCCGTGATTATTATGCCTATACCTGCAATAACAGCAACCCAAGGTTCCCAGTCAAGCACTCCAAGCAAGACAGCAAATTCAGCAATGAAACCTGCAAGCCCTGGTAATCCTGCGGAGGCAAATGACGCAAATACCAAAACTGCGACTGTGATAGGCATTTGGTGGGTTATTGCTCGGATCTCGGATATTTCACGGGTATGTGCATGATGTAGAATCACACCGCATATGAAAAAGAGGAGTGGGGAAATGACACCATGTGCGATTTGCATGTAATTTGCACCTACAAACCCTTCCTGAGTTTGAGAAGCAACACCAATCAGAACAAATCCCATGTGCGCAATAGAAGAGTACGCTACCAAGCGTTTCAGGTCACTTTGACGCATAGCAACTAGTCCACCATAAACAATGGAGATTAATCCTATTACTGCGATTCCATATCTTATTACATCATCGTTTAGAGGTTGTGTTAAGTACCAACCACTAATTCGCAGAATGCCGTACCCCCCCATTTTCAAGAGCAACCCCGCCAAGATCATGGAGATTGGGGTAGGTGCCTCTACATGGGCGTCGGGTAACCAAGTATGGAATGGTACACTTGGAACTTTTACCATAAAACCGAAGAGAAAGGCAAGAAAGATTAGTTTGATTACATCAGAGTTACCAAAAGAATGATCTGCCATTTCTATCATAGAAAATGTGTTTAGACCAGCTTCTATATAGAGTCCGATAATTCCTAGAAGAATGAATAGTGAAGCAACATGCGTGTAAATAAAAAGCTTCATAGCAGCATACTCACGATTTGGACCACCCCAGATACCGATAAGGAAAAACATAGGAACTAGAACTAACTCCCAAGCAATATAGAATAGGAACCAATCAAGAGCTATAAAAGTTCCAGTAATACCCGTTTGCAGTACTAGAATCAGACCAAAATATGCGGGGACTCGCTCCTTAATATCCCAAGAAGCGATAATAGCTGCGAGGGAAACATATGTAGTCAGCATCACGAGCGGAAGAGAGAGTCCATCAACTCCGAGTATATAGTTAATACCTGCAAAAGGGATCCATTCAACCGTCTCAGTTAGTTTAAACTCGCCTTCAGACTGAGTCTCTGTTAAAAAGGAAGGCAAAGAATCGAGAAAGTTTGCTCCTTCATAGAGGAAATAGGCATAAAATCCTAAAACTGCTACGATTAGGCCGATAATAAGCGCAAAATATTTGGAATAATCAGCCTTGATCTTACCTACGAAGTAGGTCGGCAATGCACCAAGGATTGGAACCAAAAAGATCAGAGATAATATGGGGAAATTCATTCTTTCATACACCATCCAAATTCAGAAAAATCCTGATTCTAAGAAAGCAACTAACATAAGTATTATAAGCCCTAAAAGAGCATAATTGGCGTAGTTTTCAATAAGTCCAGTATGAATTCGACGCAGATAACTTCCAAACCCCATCATGACACGGGAGATACCATTTACAACCCCATCTATGATGTGATCATCAAACCATCTGGAAGCAGAGGATAACACTACTGTTCCTCGAGCAATTATATTAACAATCCAATCAATTATCCCTTCAATTACTGTCATGAGCACAGCAACCCCCTCATAGATAATCCGTTTAACAATAAAGTCCTCATACAATGCATCAAAGTAATAGCCATTTTCAAGAACTTTTTGATACCACGAAAAGGGTGGAACCGCTACAATTCCAAAAGCAATTCCTGTGAAAGATGAATGAATCGCTCCAGAGGAATAAGTAATGGCAATATTGCCATCTTCGGGGAAAGAAATCGTTGATCCTTTCGGTGGTAAATAGAATAAATAGGCTATAAGTATGCCAAGACATGCTAGGACTAGTGAGAAAATTGCCATTGATTGATGTACGTCAATCCCCAAGAATTTGATATCATGGACCCCATTTTCATGTCCTTGCAGCCATTCGTGCAAATGAGATTCAAGACTCCAAAAATCTCCGAAAAAGTTTGATATAAATCCAGGGAGTGCAATTAAACCGAGGATGACAACCAAAGAGGCAAGGATCATTAATGGGACGGTCATTATTCTAGGTGATTCATGGGGATGCGCATGTTCATCTCGCATATCTCCTGTGAAGACCAAGAAGAACATTCTAAACGTATAAAATGCAGTTAGTAAAGCAGTAGCTACTGCAGAGCCCCATACTAACCAGTTTAGAATATTTCCTGTATGTTCTGCTTGAAGATATGCCTTTAGAATAATTGCGTCCTTAGAAAAGAAACCATTGAAGGGAATAATGCCCGATAGGCCTAAACAACCTACCAGCATGACCTTCCAGGTTATAGGCATTGATTTTTTTAGCCCACCCATTTCCCGAATATCATTTGTATGCATAGCGTGAATAACCGATCCTGCGGAGAGAAAAAGAAGGGCTTTGAAAACTGCATGATTCATCAGATGAAACATGGCTACTCCCATACCTCCTACACCTAGCCCAATTACCATGTAAGCCAATTGACTAATTGTTGAATAAGCCAGAATCCCTTTGATATCTGTATTGACCAAGGCTATAGTAGCCGACATAATGGCAGTTATTCCGCCTATGACTGCAATAAAAAGAAGTGCGTCTTCAGCTTTTGGAATTTCATAGAACCAAAAACAGCGAGCAATAAGATAGATTCCTACTTTGACCATAGCAGCACTATGAATGAGAGCACTTACGGTGGTTGGACCTGCCATCGCATCAGGGAGCCAAACATGTAATGGAAATTGAGCTGACTTACCAATAGCCCCACCAAAGATAAGGATTCCAATCAAAACAATTTTACTTTCTGGGATCGCTTCACTCCATTCATCCCAATGGCTTATTAGCTGATAAAAGTTCATTGTCCCATGTCCGAGCTCTTTGAGTTCAAGATAAAGCA
>JAEOTF010000021.1 GCA_016840025.1 Candidatus Hodarchaeota archaeon | reverse complement strand
TTTCTTTTTCTGAACATTTTAGCTTCCTTGAAGTCGCATACATGTACATCTGTTCTGCAAGAATTTTGACTTTAGCGTGGAGAATAACGTTGAATTGGCCTGACTTAATCCATGTAAATTATGGTTTCCCCTTGGTTTGGGCAACTCATGCTCTAAATACAATAGCTGGTCTAGTAGACGTTTGGGAGGTGAATATTTCAGCTCTTTGGACGGACCTTTTTCTTTGGTTAGGATCAGTGATTATAGCTATAGCTGCAGCAATCTTATACCTAAACAGAAAAGCTTGAATCATCTAAAGGAATCTCCAAGCTTCAGAAAACCAGGATTAAATATGTTCGGTCTTATGGTCTCAACTTTTCCTGGATCAAATGTGTATACATCGTTGCCTATTGTTAGTGTTCCCCTCAACTCTAGCTTGTTTACTCTAGGTAATTCTGGTGTGTTCTTATCTGGCAACATAAATGCTCTTCCTACTCCAGTTGAATCCACTTGTAGAACAACAAGTGACACTATCACGACAAACAGAAGGATAATGAGGTTCGATAATCTTCCTCCAATCTTCCTCCTTGACAACGCCATCTTTGCTCCACAGGCTACGTGGATTATGATAGTGAAAAAAAGGTAAATGTCGTAACGCAAGTGTTGAGTGAAAGGCAAGATTCTCCCTATATTATACCATCCCAATCCAGACACAATGACAAGCAAAGCTGTTAGAAGGATTGTCCAACCTGTAACCCTCTGAAAAAACTTTATTGTCAAGAGAGAGCTTGCTCTAAGACTCCTTATTCTCTTAACTGCATTCCTCCAGTGAAAACGAATCAGGAATACTGTCGTGAAGAAATGGAAGACAAACAATGCTATGAAAAACCATTCGAACCACAGGTGGACTGACCTCGTTAAGAACCACAAAGATGACAATTGTGAGAAGAAACGACGAGAGATGATATACCCGGAGACAAACATAGTCGCAGATACTGCTACTAGAATCCATGATGTAATGCGATCTAGCTTCACAATTCGTGAAAGCCAAGTCTTATCCATACATATAACAATTTTATAGGAGGTTAATATCCATTGCATTTTTCAAGTATGAGAAATGAATATAGGAAGAATATCGATAGACTTTTCCTCCAATTAACCCTTGATTACTGATCAAAGTTTGGAAATATAAGAATAACCTCGTGTCAATAAATTTTGATTTCAGTAGAACTCACATACCGAGCTCGTGTGTGGATTATTGTCACAAAAAAATCTACATTCCTGTGAATGCTGATTATGTGATCTTTTTGAAAAACTTGCTTTGGGGTTCATTATTTTCTAAAACAATGTGACAAGGAATCGGTTATTCAATTCCTCCTTCATTTCTTATCAGATACCCAATTTAATCATTAACCAATCCATGTTTTTAGGGTTTCTTGAAGAAAATTTAGTTCTAGTAGTTACTATTATTGTTTGTAAAATTTTTCTTTTATTTACCAATTTAAATTCTCTTTTCAGGAAAAGGCTAGAGTTCTCAGGTCAAAAGGAAAACTTTTAGTGATGCTGTTGAATCCGGAATCTCAATTTTTTGAGGAAAAAACGAGTCAAATAGATTCCTATGTGAATAAAATTAAACATCCTTATTTAAAACAAATAGAAAAAGATATTCACAAGTACTTTGGTTTTATTGAAAGTAAGTATTATCTGGGCATTAAAGGAAAACAAATATTTAGTAGTCAAGATCCAAAAATTGCGAGTTTATATATAATCCAAGGAATTAAAAGGTAAGCCCGTCCTAGGCATTACGGTTCAATAATAAAACCTTAAATAATATTTTTGTATATTTTTGTCTAAGATGGACAATTATGATGTTCCGGGAAGAATCAATGAAGGCTAGAGCTAAACAAGTATTAGGAATATACAATTTTTCAGAATCAGATCTAAAGAAAAGGTTCAATTCTCTAATACGTAAATATCATCCCGATACCAGTAAATCACAGCATAAAGAACAAACTGAAGAACAAACAAAACTCCTCATCGAGGCCTATAAACTCTTAAATGGCAAAATCAATCTCTTAGAATGTAATCTTTTGGAAAATGACAAACTCTTATCA
>JAEOTF010000135.1 GCA_016840025.1 Candidatus Hodarchaeota archaeon | reverse complement strand
TGGATCCCTTACACGCTTGTAATTGGAGATAAAGAGCTAGAAACAAAAAAACTGATTATACGAAAAAGATTAACTGGCCAGGTCATTAATAACAATCAAACCTTCGAAACATTGGAAAATATGACTTTAAAGGAGCTTATAAAAGAACTAGAAACCCAAACAGATGGCAAACCGCGCAGAACTCTCCCTAAACCCTTAAGAAAACAATCTACTCGACTCAAATTTATTTAGTAATATTGCTCATAGATGGATAAAATGAAGTCTTCTTCTCCGTGGCGCTTCTTATCCCTGAAGCGTGGAGGACCCGCTGAAAATATGGCCATAGATGAAGCCATATTTGAAGCGCGAAGAAGAGGATTAGTGCCCAATACCTTACGTTTTTACACTTGGGATCCAAGTACAGCATCTATTGGAAGAAACCAGATTATTGAGGATGAAATCGATTTAGAGTTTGCCCAAGCTCATGGAATTGCAGTAGTACGACGTATAAGCGGGGGAGGAGCAGTTTTTCATGATGCTCAAGGGGAGCTTACTTACAGTATTATCTCAAATGACTTAGTAGGTTTTAGTGCTGATGAAAGTTACATTGTCTTGAGTGATGGTATTCGTCGAGGGTTGTTGAAACTTGGACTCCACGCTAAACATGATAAAATTCATTGTCCATCGCTATTTATCCATAATCGTAAAATTTCAGGCAATGCTCAAGCAAGACGAGGAAAAACACTCCTTCAACATGGTACCATCCTTATTGATTATGACCCTGAATTTATGTACAAAGTTCTACGTGTCCCGTCCAATAAAACACGAACAGGAATTATTCGTAGTGTTTATCAGCACGTAACTACTATATCAAGGGAAATAGGTTCTAAACCCGCTCTTGAAGGTATTTATAAGGTCCTATTTGAGGGATTCACCGAGGCTTTGAGAGGAAATGTTGTAGAAGGCACACTCACCGAAAGGGAAATGCAAAGAACTCATGAATTAATTAAAAAAAGATATAACAACGACCTGTGGACATTAAAGAAGTAACAAAAAGGAAAAAAGAACTTTTAAGGACGACGTTTTTCTGAATTATTGGGGCATTAGCATTGAAAACGCAGATGTTCATCATCGTACTAATCACAGGAATCTTGCTACAATCACATATGACTCCAGAAACTATTCAAAGCCAACCTGTTACAGATATAGATGAAACAGTGGCTCAATGCAAAGTATTCAAAGCAGATGATCCTCAAGAAACTAATCTGCTTCAATATAATGAAAAATGGATCTCTGATATTCCAAATAGACCTTTTGAACTCACAGGTTTTCGCAATAATACGGAACTTGTCTTTGAGGCCACATTGGTTAATCCACTGGAAGTATCTATCACATTAAGGGAGTTTAGGGTAGATTTTTATAACATAAACGGATCCTCATTAGTTGTGGGAGTGAATACTACATTCATCAGTAATGTTTCCAAAATATTCTCCCAAAAAGCAGCTGAAAGTGTAGTGATTGATGGAGGATGTACTAAAACAGACCAGATAAAAATGAAACTGGGTCTACCTCACTACAAACAAGAAGCTCCGCCTGAAGAAGTTGGAACAGCGGAGCAGCAAGTTGAAGAGGAAGGTCAAAGAAAAAATGATACAGTAGCGTATATTACCCGATTTGCCTTTGAATATGATCAAGGCAGTTCTAGATCAGTTAATTTCACGTTACACATACTTCCTGAACCTACAGAGAAACCTGTGTTTCTGCTCTATCTTATAGGAGGATTTACAGCTATAGTGTTAGCTATGATGACTTTAGCTATTTATGGGAGAATCGCTTTACAAAGAAAGGGACTAGCAACGTGAGCATTACTATCTCATCTCATTCTTCATTTCCAATTATGGCTCTACTTGTAAAAAAAAAGAAATATGATTGAATTTAACAAGCAGTAGGTTAGCCCATCCCTATATACTAACCAGAAATGTTGATACGGCAGGAATTGAGGTGTTGGACTTCTTTGGAGGAATTCCAGACCAAGATGTCTTCAAGACGGATTTCTCCTGATTCTTTATCATTTTTCATAAATCGTAAATAGGCTAAAGTTCCTTCCTCTGTGCAGCGGTGTGTGAATGTTGTTCTAATCCAATTAGTTTTAAGAATCAGATTTGTAGTTTTGATATTATAGGAAAGTCCAAGGAATTTATTTGATTCACCCGATCGACCAATTACCAATTCATACTCTGAAGAATTTATTAAAGATCGACATGAAAGTGCAATCTCAACCCGATCAAGAATAGCAGGAGTAAGAGCTGGAGGATCAATTTTGATACGAGGAACTTCCACTTCTTCATATAGTTCAAGAATGGTGCTTTCTTTAAGAATTTGATAATTAGCGGAAGGTGTAATGAGAAAATCAGCTTCAAAATATGAATAATCCAACTCATTAACTCGAAAAATAGCTATTCCTGGTTTTTTAGCAGTGACCTTTGTAGGATCGATGACGAGTGCAAAAGTTCTATTATCCAGTTTTTGGTAGGAACTTTGGGTATTAACATCCGTCCCAGAAAGAAATAATCCTAAACCTGGGTGGGAATGCCACCATGCGACAATTGATTCTCCTTTCTCTATCCGTTCATAGGGGAGATGCTGAGTAATTGCTGAATAATCCGTAGCTTCAACAAAAACTGCATTTCCACTCCCTAAGAAGATAGCATCAGTTATCTCTATTTCTTCCTCTCCCATTCGTCCTATAAGAACCCCAACTACTTCCTTCCAATCCTTTCTTGAGGTATAGGGATTGCTCTCTGTTAGTGCAAACTTTAGAATTATTTTATAAACAGAAAGAGGGATTTGAATCAAGGCAATATACTATTCCCTCCAAGTTTTTTCAAGGTTTGTCTGAATGGACAATACCAATTTTAAATTACTAAATGGGTAATAATCTTTAAATGAGGGCTCAGGATGAAATTTTACGAACAACTACAATTATACCCGTAAAAAGAATTCCGCGAGTTTCAGGGCGGAGAATTTGTTGCTCAATATCAAATAAATAATCTCTGCGAGACAGTTCAAAGACCTCCTCAATCCAAAAACCTTCGTTTTCAGCATTTGCTATCGTATGCTCTACTTGTGGCCAATTAGGTAGAAAAAATACCCCTACTCCACCTGGTTTAAGCGCAGATCGTACAACTTTTAATATCTTCCATGGATCTGGCATATCGAGAATGATAGCATCTACTTCTTTTTCGTCAAATCCGTCTTCAATGATGTTGCGAAGCTTCCATGTTACAAGAGAGTTAAGACCTATTCGTTCTAAATTCTCTTGAGCAATTTTGATATGTTTCTCGTGAATGTCATAGGAAAAAATATGGCCATTGGGTTGAACATGGTAAGCAAGAAAGGTTGTTAATCCTCCACTGCCTGTTAATTCAAGCACGTGAGCCCCTGGCCCGATTCCAGCGGCGCCAATGATTGCCATTGCGTCATCAGAATAGATGACCTGGGTGACTTTACGAGAATGCCTTAAGAAGTCTTTGGGGCGAGCTTGAAGAACTAAAAGCTTTTGACCAGTAGATGAAGTAATGAATGACCCATACTTAACCCCAATCAAGTCACTGAGTTCAATCCATCCTTTATGACAGTGAAAACGCTCTGGTTTAACCTTTACTAACCAGCTTCGTGGGCGTTTTTTAGGGAGAATTAGGAGGACAAAATCGTTTTCATTGATCATTGCTGAGAGAAACCACTTATTTTTTAAGCATGCCTTTGGCCGCTTCTTTAACTACTTTCTTCTTAACTTCTCGCTCAATTTCTTTAGTTTTTTTCTCTACTTCACTTTGAATCTCTTTCTTTTTCTCTTCAACGGCGTCAGTTACGCCAGTTTCTTTAGCGACCTTTTTAATTTTAGATTTAGCTACTTCTTTAACAGATTCTTTCGCAGTTTCTTTTACAGCCCCTTTTGCTGCTTTGGATCCAGCTTTTGCTGCTTTTTTTGCTCCTTTTTTGATAAGACTCATGGGATTTCACCGATTTTCTATAGATCTTTTCCCTTAAATTTAAAGCCTTCAGACTTTTAGAACATTTTATTTTTTGGTTGTTTATTACAAAAAAAAGAAAGGCCATTAAAAATTAATGTTCACGTTTATTCCTTGTCCTCGGGTAGGCCAAAAATAGTAGGTTTACGCTTTACTCTGACAATTGGTACATAACGAACCATCCCAGAAGCGATATCTTTCTCGTCAATGGTGTCCACAAAATCCAGATTTATATCCCCTACAACCCTGTAACGTATGAATCGTTTTTTAGTTTCCAGTATCCGAGAGTCTCGAACGAAAATAAGAAGAGGTAGGGCACGTAACTCGTAATACCCTGGTAATATCACAAAAGAGGCAAAAATATGCTCATCATTATGTTTAAAGTATAAAACTGAAGCATGTTCCTGAGGAGCGCCAGAAACAATCATAGATATTAAGGATGAGAGATCTTCTAATTCTAGAGGTACAGCTTCTTTTAATTGGATCATGAGAGTTCTTATCCTCGTTATAAAGGAACTAAATTTAATTTTTCTTATCTAACAATATCTATTTTGTTAAAACTCTTGTAGAACAATAGAAGAAAAATGCTTGTCAAAAAATGTCTGATTCTAAAATGTGTGGACTCATGAAGTCACTTAAATTTTCATTAATAAATAAGAGAAAAAGGAAAAAAAGAAAACTTCAAAAAAAAGTTATTTAGCGATTCAATGACGTACAGAGATAAAAGCCATATATTACCCAGCTTATTGCTAAACACGTAACGTTCTCGTAAAGTACATAACAAGTTCACATAAACTACATAAAGATATACAAAATAACGCTTATATCTGTTTCAAAGTGATAGGATCGAGATAGACATAGCCATTCAGATTGAAAGAAAATTGGGAAAGTTAGCCCATGAGTTCCGCAAAAGCAGTAATTATTGACATCGGATCCGAGGTTTCTAAAGTAGGGTTAAGCGGGGATGAAGAACCAATAGTTTTCCCATCGGTGATAGGCTATCAAAAATATCACGATGTTTACCATGCTGGAAAATATGATATTCTTGCAGGGGATCAAGCCTTTCGTATGCGAGGGTTGTTGCGCCTTCTCTATCCTCTTGCACGAGGTCGAATAATCGATTTTTCGGGCTATCTCTATCTGTTAAGTTATGCCCTCACACAACGTGAAATAGAGCCTACAGAATCCTCTATCTTTATAGTTGACCACGGAGCACTCAACAGAGAACAAATTGCTAATGTATTATTTAATGAATGGGGGATTAAAACGCTTTATTTTCTTAACTCTGCAATCCTCAATCTCTGGGGATGTGGGAGATTCACAGGACTTTCGGTCGAAATTGGGGCTGGATTAACCGCTGTTACACCTATTTATAATGGCTATGTTATATCACATGCAATGGAATACAATGGAATGGGCGGTGGTGACATCATCAACCTGCTCTCGCGTCTTCTTACTGCCCGAGGCTGGCGAACTATAGGTGGGGCAGAACGTGAGATCATCCGAAAGCTCTATGAAACTGCCTGTTATGTTCCTCGTACCCCCGCTGAACAAACCATGGAATATGAGTATGTCCTTCCCGATGGTGAAACACTTGTCGTTTCAGATGAACGCAAAGCGCCAGAACTCCTCTTTAATCCAGCTTTATTGGGATATGAGATGCTGCCTATAGATCACTTAATCTATAATGCCGTACAAGCATGTGATACTACGATTCGACGAGAATTATGGCATGATCTTGTTCTTTGTGGAGGAGTTTCTCAACTTAATGGTATAAAAGAACGTTTATCGGATCAACTCAGTCAATATCTCCCCGAAAGTGTAGCCGAGGAGCTAAATGTTGTTTTACCTAAAAGAAGAGCATATCTCGCCTGGTATGGAGCGAATGTACTCTCCAATCGCGAATTCTTTCAAAAATATTGGATTACACGCGAAATGTTCAATCAAAATCCAACGATAGTTAATACGTCATTTTAAACTTATTTTTAATCGCTCGATTTCTTATCAAGCGAAAAAAATTCATTCTTTTCAAGGAATCATTAATCTTTCATTAGAATGACTTTTATCCTGCCACATACTCCTATTCTAACATTCTCAAAGATTTCCCGTGTTTTTTCAATTCCTTCCTTTAATATTTCAACAGAGATTCCGGGAACACCATACGCTAATATCAAAGCTTTTTTTGTAGTAAGATCGATTTTAGTTCTGTCTGCATCCCGATAAGGGTAAATAGAAATAGGACCTTTCTTATCTGTCACTACAATCTGGTTAGTTTTAAGAATTATGGGGTTATCCATTCCAATACCCAGAAATTCTTCATTTGGGAATGAATTCCTTACTATTAATTGATTTTGTTCCCCAGGATCCATTTTAGCTAGATCATAAGCCCCAAGAGTAATACCAGTTTGAGCGGAGGCTATATTGTACCCATTTACAAACGTATTGATCTGCCACAAGTTTTTTCCCGCTAAAATACGTCGGACGAGTGCTTCAGCAGCAGGACGAATTTTAGTTGGATCAATTCCTTGACGCCAGTAAAAATCACGATACGAACGAATTAGTGGATCAGTTTTGACACTTTCTAAAGTGAACTTTTCTCTCAGTTCTTTAAAGCAAGTCTGTTCAATTTGTTGAAGAATTTCAAAATTTCGTGAGATCGAGAGATTTTCAAATATTGCATAGGCTAGAGAAAGAGACTCTACAGTGGTTAAGTCCTGAAATACCATCTGGAGATCTTTCTCACACAAAATTCGCTCGCTCACTCTATGATCAATTATAACGGGGAAAGGAAGGGAAAAGAAAGGCAAATAGACTAATTAAGAAGCCTAAACGCTTTTTACTCGAATGTTTCGCCGCATGCTCCGCATTTCCAGACTTTTTTATAGACTGGGGCATGCATGCTATAGGAAACTACCTGTGTGCGATCTTCTGTGTGTCGAACATTTTTTGAATTACATTTAGGGCAAACTTTTCTTCCAGACATCTGATAATTACTCCATTGCTGTTTTCTTAAATTTTATGAATTTTATTCTGTTATTTGGCTTTATTATCTTCTCTACAAGCTCTTTTTTTAAAACATTGTTTTAAAGCTAATGTATGAAGATAAAGGAATTATAATCCCAATACTCCTTAATTGAATCATAGCAGGCCAAATTTAGCAACTAAACTTCAAAAACAGCGTTAAATCGCCTACACAAATATCGATTACACTAAATAATGTACTACAGGTTCTACTTCCAAGAGCTCGTAAACTTAATGCTCCTTTCATCTTCATTATTAGCTAATTGGAGCAATTCTGGTTTTTATTCTTATTAAGGATTGTTTTTTTCCTCAGATTTTTCGAGGATAGTCTGCTGGTATGAACTTAAACCCGTAATGAATTATCCCCATTTTAGAGAATGATCCATGTTTTCTGAATGCTACTTTTACTTGCATTCCAACAAAAACTTCGGAGGGGTCAATTCCCGTGATTTGGGCAGTGATCGAAATACCATCTTCGAGTTCAATGATAGCCATACAATAAGGAGCTTGTAGTTCTTTTCCTGTTGGGGCTGTATAGATTATGGTGTAAGTAACTACCTGACCACGAGCGGATAAACTGACATTTTCTTCGGTTTCAAGTCCACATTTGGGACAAAAACGACGGGGTGGAAAGAATATTTGGTTACATTTAGCGTTGGTACAACGAGTTGCAGAAAGACGATAATGAGAGGCAAGTCGTCTCCAAAATAAGGGTACAGATGTTTCAAAAGACACATTAATCACCTATCGTGAGAAAAGATGAACGAGCGCAGTGGCTCCAGAACCACCGACATTATGACTCAAACCAACTTCAGTATCAGCACATTGGCGTTCTCCAGCATCACAGAGAAGTTGATATGTAATTTCTAATGCTTGAGCAATTCCTGTTGCACCAACTGGATGACCCTTTCCTTTAAGACCACCAGATGGATTTATTGGAATCTCTCCATCAATAGCTGTCCTGCCTTCTAAAGTTGCAGGACCACCTTCACCTTCGGGAAAGAAGCCTAAATCTTCAATAGCCATAATTTCAGCAATGGTGAAGCAATCATGAACTTCAGCTAGTTGAACTTGTGGTGAATGGCCGAGTATGTGTTGAGCTTGCTTAAATGCTTGTTTCTTAGCCTCCCTTGCCGCATGAACGTGAGTAAAAGACCTACGACTATGAAGTGCGATGGTATCACTTGCCTGCCCACTTCCTATAATCCAGACAGGTGCATCTGTATATTTATGAATAGCACTTTCATGGGCAAGAATGACTGCTGCAGCCCCATCTGAAACAGGTGAACAATCAAACAAACCTAGAGGATCCGCTACCATTCGCGCGTTGAGTACCTGTTCCATTGTGATTTCCCGGCGAAAATGAGCTTTGGGGTTTTTGGATGCATTTTTATGATTCTTAACAGCAGCTGCAGCTAAATGTTCTTTTGTAGTGCCATATTTTTGAAAATGAGCACGAGCCATAAGTGCATAAAGACCTGGAAATGTGATCCCAAGTTGTTGCTCCCATTCTTGATCCGCAGCTGTGGCTAAAGTTGTAGTAACATCGCCTGCATTAGTTTGATCAGTCATCTTCTCTACACTTGATGCAATTACTACATCAAACATTCTTGACTTAACAGCTAAGTAAGCAGAGCGTAAACTAAGTCCACCTGATGCGCAAGCACATTCAACACGAGTTGCGGGAATTGGAGTAAGGCCTGCTGCATCTGCAACAACTGCTGCTACATGTTCTTGACCTACAAAACGTCCTGCAGACATATTCCCCACCCATAAAGCTTCTATTTCTTTTTTATCAATCCCTTTAGGAATCGTACGAATACTTTTGATTATAGCTTCAGCAGCAAGTTCACGAATCCCTAATTCCCAATGTTCCCCAAAAGCGGTCATATAGCCGCCTATAATACCGACACGGTCACCTGTCATAGGAATCCCTCAATCTATTTCTCTTATCTTTCGTCTATGTTTTGCATAGAGCGCATAATCCAAGTAAGTTCGATATTCTACGTAATCATTGACGAATGGAGCCATTCCACGCATTTCGGGTAAAAGATCGGTCGTAACAAAGCTAAAGGAATCACTGCCAGCTCCACTTCCATATGAAGTGACTAAAATACGCTTTTCTGACTCCGCAATATCCAACACAGATGCTAATCCAACCATACTGGCTCCACTGTAGGTATTTCCTATTTTCTCTACTACTAATGAATGTTTGATTTTCGCAAGAGGAAAATTTAGCATCTTTGTAGCAGCAATTGGAAATTTTCCATTTGGTGTATGAAGTACAAGATAATCAATGTCCGAATGCTGGAGTTCTAATTTTTCCATTAAGCCCTGAGTGGCATTGATGACGTGCTTAAAATATGCGGGTTTACCTGTAAAGCGTGCTCCGTGGGAGGGAAAAGCTTCTCCTTCTCGCCGGAAAAAATCAGGCGTGTCGGTTGTATATGAGTATGTTCCTTCAATTTCTGCACAGAATTCTTTTCTATCGTTGCCAACCAGGATAGCTGCTGCACCTGCTCCTGCAGTATATTCTAGAGCATCACCTGGGCGGCCTTGAGCGCAATCAGCCCCAATACTCATTCCATATTCAATTTGGCCTGAGGATACCATGCCCATTATCATTTGAATACCAGCTGTGCCCGCTTTGCAGGCAAATTCTATGTCAGCACAGGTACAATGGGGAACCGCCCCAATCGCTTCGGCTACAGTTGCAGCAGAGGGTTTGACGGCATAGGGGTGGCTCTCCGAACCCACATAAATCGCTCCAATATTCGCAGGATCGATAAGTGTTCGAGCAATTGCATTTCTCGCCGCTTCAACAGAAATAGTGATTGTATCTTCATCTACGTCTGGAACACTCTTTTCAATAACTCCTAGTCCCTTAGAAATAATTGTTCCTTCCTCCTTCCATACTGTAGCGATCTCATCCACCCTAATTCGAAAACGAGGAATATATACTCCATAACTTACAATTCCAGCAGAATTCAAGTTATTATCACCAAATTATTGCCTTTTATTGCTTTAAGAGCTCTTTGATATTCATAGAGGAAGGAAGAAAGCTTTTTAGAGGCATTTTAGATTGCTCTTTAAAATTCAATAGGTCACACCTATGAAACAATAAGATATATCTGAAATGAAGTTTTCGACATTTTGTCTATTTAAGATAAAGGTTGTAACTCGATCATATTTGCCCTCTTTTCAACTTGTTTACGACTAGGGAGAGGTTGAGGTCCTTTAGATTCAATGAGAAAGGAACAAGCTGCAGTAGCCCATTTTGTCGCTTCGAATAAATTATGTGATTCATGATAATAACAAGAAAAGATAGCAAGGAAGCAATCTCCGGCTCCAGTTTCGTCCAGTATCGCTCTAGAAAGAAAAGCAGGGGCATGATAGATCTTCGGGGAATCTGAACTTGCTAAATAACATCCCTGTGCCCCAGAAGTAACTAAAACAATCTTTGGGCCCGCATCTAAAAGTGTTTGACAAATTTCTTGGATTTTTTCACTTCCTGTCATGATCTTTGCTTCATGAATTGATGGTTTAATGATATCAACACAGCTCAAAATTTCCCGATCCCACCACTTTTGGAGAACTATTCCAGTTGGTTTATGATGTCTGCAATAGCCTTGTGGATCTAAACATAGAAGAGAAGATGCTTCACGCATCTGATGAACTAGATCATCTGTTATTTCATCCATGACAGGAGTAATTATGCCTACGTCCCATTTAAGGTTGGAAGGAAGATCAATTCCAGATATTTTCTCTGCCAAACCCAATAAACGTAATTTACGTTCCTCTCCAGTGTCTGTTGAATAAAAAAGCTCAAATTGGGTTGAGACCCCTGACGTTCGAGTGATATATTGAGAACTAGTAGATAAGTGTCGAAGGAAATGTTCAGGAAAGTCATAACCCACCTTAGATAGAATATCAACTTGGAAGCCTAAACTTTCTGCGCATATAGCGGCATAAGCTGGAGGACCACCTAGTTCCATTTCAAATGTAGCCTTATTGGCATATTTTTTAACATCCAGAACCAAATGTCCGACAACAAGAGCAGAAACAGGCAAAATGACACTCTCAATTAAAAGCCAAACCTTTTTTTCTAAACCTTTTTTTTATACTTAGACCAAAATTATAGGTTATCCTATCATTACATCATTTAACAAGGTGCATATCACAGTGTCATTCCAAATTTCGGCTGAACAACGAAAAAAACTTATTGCGGTATTAAAAGAGGTTGTAAGATACGCGGATCTTGAAGCATTAGCAGTAGTTACAAGAACAGGAATGTCTGTAGCATTCTTTTCTGAAAAAGAAGGTGATCCCGATCTTTTTTCGGCTCTTAGTGCCGCAGTTCTGTCTACAGGCGAGATGGTCACAGGCAGAATGGGTCACGGTAATCTGTGGGAAGTCGTTATCCGTGGAGAAACAGGCTATACTATTTTAAGTGGTGCAGGCGACTTTATATTGATCGGCGCGTCTCGAGAAGCAACATCCTTAGGATTAGCCATTCGTGTGCTTCGTCGATATGCCACACAGATTCCAATAATCTTTCGGGAAGAAGAAAAAGACATTTCGGATCTAGTGTCAGAACTAAAAGATCTCCTAAAATAACTCCAGATTTATATCCTATCTTCCCCCATTCCTCTCTTTCCGTGATTAAACTTTGAAAGGACAGAATATAACTATTCTTGTAGTGATTCAAAATCTTTTTGGACTTATAGTTGCATTTCAAGTCCCTGAATCACTTGTGATTAGCATCCTACACCTTAATCTTATCATTAGCACTTTGTTTGCCCTACTATGGATGTATCAAATTCGACCTCCCTCCTCCACACCAGATCAACTCTACCAGCTCGGATATAAGCTTTATTTTGCAGGATATGCAAGTTTAATCTTAGATCTAGTATGCACTGTAACTGCCTTGATATTTGGCATTGGTTTTTGGAACATTACCCCAACTACAGCCCGTATAAGTACAGGACTATCTTTTTTTATCTATGCGTTTATTCCTATAATAATTACTACATTTGGGCATGTTGAGGACAAATATCTTGAAATTTTCTTTGAAAGGGGGCGTTTAATCGTTTTAGGAGGAGAAAAATTACCCGAATTTATTCAGAAAAGAAAAACAGCTATAATAATGGAAAAAAAGGCAGGAATAGACATATCAGATTCAGAAGATATTGACTCATATACTTTTGAAGCATCACCTTCAGAAACAGAAACTATAGAAGCTACCGATACGGAGAAAACGTCTTTTGAGAAATTTGTTGAAACATATTTTGGTCGACTCTATCAGTTGTATGAAAAGAAAACAGTTCAACTTTCACTATGGCGTCTTGAGTTGGATTTTGTAAAGAAATGTCTCATCGATCCTCAAATAACCGCAAAATTCAGGTTTTTGAGTTAAACAGTAACGGTTGTCAGCAGTAGATATATTTTTACCCAAATATGGGTAGTAAAGTTCAAAGTATTTGTTCTAGCTGATTTAGTGAGTTGACATGTAAAACCCCTTGAAGTCCCCCACAAACTGGTTCCTCCTGCTGTCCTAACTCGAATAGAATCTTTGTTCCCTTCATCATATTAATGACGCGTTCAGCTGCACAGGACGCAAGTGCCGAAGCTGCAAAGCCTATAATTACGCGTCTTCTGAATAAGGACTTCTTTCGTGCATTTATTATCCCATAATCGGATTTTGAAAGCAAATCTGTGCTTCTTTCGATAGATTCAACTGTATACTTTTGTTTATGAAGAAAATTAGTTAATATTTTTTGTATCTCACTTATAGAATCCTGTGAAGCCAAGACAGTGGTAGTCATAGTTAATAATCACCATGAAATCATTAGATAAACTGTTAAATAAGCAATTAGTACACTATTGAACAACAACTTGATTCTGTATTATCACTATAGTCAGACACAAGAAATCTACAAAATTCCTTTGAAATTTTTGCTGGGTCAATTCTACTGCTAAACGAGTACCCAGTATGCTTATCCTTCAAATCATTTCTCATAGTTTAAGCTTGAAAGTAAGAATTAGGTATAATTAACAGGGAAATTCTCAATACTTTGGCTTAGATCAACAGGTGTATAGAAGAAATAGCGAAAAATATCTATGTTAATGGGATTTTAGAATTCCTTTCCCTGCTTGAAATAGGAGCGCATTAACAGGGTTTATATCGAAAGAATGATGATCAAGAACTTCCCCGGGTTCTATATCTAAATTTTGTCCAGAAATGAACATTCCCTCTGAAATGATTCCGCCTACGTCCGCAGGTGGGATGAAAGCTAGTGGGATACACATACCTGCTTGAAGACCCGAGAGATTTGTCACCACTTTCCAATCCTCTTGTCCATCATGAACTTTTGTAACCCAAAATTCACCTACTTTAGAGATGTTTCGTAGTTTAACTGCCATGAGATCAACCCCCGCGGCCAAAGGTGAATCCCTCTGAACCTCCCTTTTTGGAAGACCTGTTAAAATTTTGTGACTCCATCTAATTGTAGCATAAAGTAATGACTCCTTCCTTTCTTTGGCATAACCCTCTTCCATGGCTTTCCAAAGCATGCCAGCTCCCGAGGAGATACGATTTATAGGCTTCATATGAACTAAACTCTCAGAAGAACAATATAAATGCTTTAGTTCCATTAAACTAGACTTCATCGAGCTTAACAGATCCGAAATTTCCTTTTTCGTAAGCTTAAATCGAATGCCTAGTTTCTGTTTCAACGCAGCTTCCCATTTGGCGAGCGCAATCTCACCTACTAAAATTCTGGGATCCTTTGAGGTATCATAAGACATAAGACCTCAATCACAGCCTATATATTGAAATTTAACCTTAATCTTTTAATTCACTTCTGATGATTTTTAGCTCCTTGATTGCATCCGCCAATAGGCCAAAGATCAGAATTTGTACTCCCGATATGAGTAATAATACTGCGATGATCATAGTTGGAGCATGCTCAACAGTCCCAGTCTGAAACCAGCCTATTGCTACATATTCGCCTAAAATTACACCAGAAACGAGAAGTAAAAAACCAATCGATCCAAAGAGCTTAAGGGGGTGATAATCGCGCATAGTTTTCAGAAGAAGCATCAATGCCCGAACAGCATAATCAAATGGACTTGACATCAGTCGTGATTCACCACTACTTCGTTTATCGAAGTGAATAGGGATTTCAGCGAATCTAAATCCTTGTGCTGCCAGTTTAATGATCATCTCTTGTGTGTACGTATAACCCGCGCTAATATCAGCGTTTTTCGCGGCTTCTCTAGATAAAGCGCGAAAACCGGTTTGTCCATCACTAATACCAACACCTGTAAGATATCGTAACAATTTTGTGAATTGGCTATTTCCCCAACGCTTGATACGAGGCATTTTCTCTATCTTCCCCTTTAGTCGTGACCCCATTACAAAGTCAGCATATCCTGCTGTAATGGGAGTGAGGAGTGCAGGAATTTCTTCTGCGCGATATTGCCCATCTGCATCAATAGTTACTACAATATCGGCTCCATTCTCAAGTGCTGCCGCGATTCCATCGCGCATAGTTCGGCCTAATCCTAAATTTCGAACATGATTGATAAGGATACCATTTTCTTCAATAGCAATTTGGGCAGTTGCATCTTTCGATCCATCATTAACGACTACCACAGCATCGGTATATTTTCTAACATCTTGGATTACTTGTCGAAGTGTTTTCTCCTCGTTATAAGCTGGTATTACCGCTACAACTTTCTTATCTCCTGCTCCAACAAAGTTATCGTCAGAGATGTCAAAAAGTATGTTAGGATAATTACCACGAAGATATCGAAACGCCTCTCTTAATATAAGAAGTAGACAAAAAAGAACAAGGGAAAAAAAGGCTAAATAAAGAGTTATTTCTTCGATACTCATAATAGTAAGCGAGTCTTGCCAATCTTGAGGTGAGTCCCCCAAAATGGATGATAGATCATCCCAGAGTTCTACTATACCAATAGAGATTGCGATAGCGGTAACAAAGACAAAAGAGAAAATTAATACAATAAAAAAGATATTTCTAATATTAACCATGGAGCTCACCTGACTAAGGATAGATCGGACTTGTTTTAATGAATTTTAGCATGTACATATTCTTGTTAACAATTTTGAACCTCTTGTTTATACCATTTATACATTTCTTGCATTCCTTCTCGGACCGAGGTTTGAGGTTGATAGCCTAAAAGACGTTTAGCTTTGTCTACATTGGCTAAAGTATGCGGGACATCACCGGGATTCATGGGTAACTGTTTGATATTTGCTTTTCGACCTACTATCTCTTCAATTGTTTGGATGAAATCTCTAAGTAAAATAGGCTCACCACGTCCTAAATTGATGATTTCATAATCCAGGGGGGCTTGGAGTGAAGCTACAATTCCACTCACTATATCAGCTACATAGGTATAATCACGGCTGGATAATCCATCCCCAAACATAGTTACTTCTTTGCCTTGGGTTACCCAATCTAGAAATTTAAAAGGGGCCATATCTGGTCTGCCTCGAGGACCATAAACCGTAAAAAACCGAAGACAGACTATTTTTAAGGCATAAAGATGATGATATGCATAGCATAACACCTCCCCTGCCTTTTTAGTTGCAGCATAGGGGGAGACAGCCTTATCTGTACAATCATCTTCGGAAAACCCTCCTGAACTTCGTTCACCATAAACAGAAGAAGATGAACCAAATATGAACCGTTCAATATCATTAAGTTTCGCAAATTCTAGTAAATTCGTGGTTCCTTGGACGTTAACTGCTTGATAGGCTAGAGGAATCTCAATGCTCTTGCGAACACCCGCTTTCGCTGCAAGATGAATTATTTGCCCAATATTATGTTCTTTAAAGAGCTTTTCTAGGGATTCAAAGTCACAAATATCCATTTTGTAGAGTGAGAAGTTATCATTTGAACGAAGCCAACTCAGATTTCGTTCCTTTCTATTAGGATCATAATATGGGTCAAAATTATCGATCCCAATGACTTCATGATTCATGTTTACCAAGGACTCGCTTAAATGGCTACCAATAAAACCAGCAGCGCCTGTTACAAGTATTATCTGCCTTTTCATCGTTGATTCATCTATCCTAACATAGAGATGGTTTTTTGGCTGTTTTAATAAGTATTAATGTGATTTTTTATCAAAAAACTAACTTAGTTTAATTATGTTGGTTAATACTTTGTTTAATCATTCTGGTCGCTAGAGGGACAGCTAAAAGAGCAAAAAGGGAAATTATACCTCGAGAGATAATAGAAACAATGATCGCCTCTTTTAAAGGTATTTCTAATAATCTACTTAGACCTATAAGGGTAATCTCGGCTACCCCTATCCTTATAGGAATAATAGTTACGAGAAAGATAAAAACACTTAGTGATGCTATGGAGACGAGCATGTTGAACTCTATATCGGTGACGCCTATGAAAAGAATCTCATAGTGAAAGATTAATGAAAAATACATGGCTATTGACAAAATAAGCTCAATAGTCGCATCTTTGGTGTTATAGTGTTTGAGAACACCCCAAATTTTGACGGCTTTCTCAGAGTATTTTTGGAAGTGATCTGGTTGGAATTTTCCAATGAAAGTAAAGAGGAGAAGTAGTCCAACTATTGATATCCCTAAGAGAAAAAGGAATGCTTGTAGTTGTTTCTCTACAGCTAGCTCATTGAGTACTGTATTTAGAGTGGTTAGGACAAAATCCAGAAACCCATAAGGAAGAATTAAATCGATTAACAAACTAATAGCTATGATAGTTAAAAGAGCCAATAAATCCGTAAGAATCTCACGACTAAGAGAAACAAACCCTATATGGGGTGGTACATGCTCGAGTTTGGAAACTAGAAAGATACGGAGAGGACCACCAAGGAAAAGTGTAGAAGAAAAATTAGTTATCTGTTGAGCGAAATAACTTGAAATAGCGGTTTTTTTACGCGTTGAATGACCTAAATGACGGAGAATCATCCACCAACGAACCCCACGGATAAAAAAATAACCAAAAAGTGCTATTGTTGCCCCTAAAAGAGTATAAAACGACACATCGGAGATTGAATCTATTAAAGAAGATAATGATTGCTGGCTGAGAAAAATAATGGTACTAAAGATTACCAACAAGAGTAAAAAATAAAAAATAATACTGGATATACGAATAGTAGGTTCCTTGACTGAGTTGTTGTATTTATTAATCTTCATGACGGGTTTTCCCTTGAAATATGTGAAGACAGATTTAATTTTAAAAAAGTGTCAAAAAATATTTGTTTTGAATCACAAAAATTGTAATTTGCATCAACAAGTTCAAGAAATCAAAGCAAAGACTATCATCTCTCTAAGATTTGATTATAAATTAACTCTCGGGAGAATCTCATATATATGAAGATTCTAATGCCTACATCCTCTTTCCCTCGCTACAAAGGCGATCCATTGGCTCCATTTGTATTTGAACTCGGACGTCATTTAGTCCAACGGAGACATAAGGTCACAATTCTTTCTCCTCATTATCCGGGCTGTAGTTGGAAGGAGAACATGCAGGGAATCGATGTTGAGCGATTTACGTATTTTTTACCACGTTCTCGACAGGATCTGGCATCAGGTTTTATGCCTGCATTGCTCCAAACCTCAAATTTTCACCGTATGATGATGCTTCCTTTTCTTACCTCTTCTTTTCTGAATTTACAAGTACGGGTGCGCCATACAGATATCATTCATTCTCAATGGGGGTTTCCCTCAGGGTTGATCTCCTCCATCATTAAAACAAAAAAACCCCATATCATCTCTGTTCACGGTGTAGAGGTGATTCTAGCCAAAAAAATGTGGTTTATGAGAGCTCCCTTGGTAAAAACATTCCAAAAAGCTGATTTAATAATTGCTAATAGCCATTTTACAACTCAAAAGATACTTTCTTTAGGAAAAATAGATACGCCAGTGAAAATCATCCCTTCGGGTGTGGATACAACTATCTTTAAACCAGGTTCAATGGAAACCGCAAGAAAACATTTACATCTGGATAATCAACCTACAATTTTATTCGTAGGACGGCTCATTGAAAGAAAAGGAGTACATGTCCTCATTAGAGCAATAAAAGCAGTAAAAGAACAAATTAAGGACGTTAAACTCCTCATTGTGGGCGGTGGTCCCGAAAAGAATAGATTATTGGGTCTTTGTGATAAACTTGACCTGAAAGAAAATATCCATTTTTGCGGTCGTGTACCTAGTGAGCATCTCCCTGATTATTACAAAGCTTGTGACATATTTGTCAACCCATCAATAATGGATAAAGCGGGCGACACGGAAGGGTTAGGTGTATCAATTCTTGAAGCCATGGCATCAGGAAAGCCAGTTATAGTTAGTAAAGTGGGTGGAATAACCACCATTTTAGGATATAAAGGATCTATCGGTGTTCCTTATGGGGATACCGACAAACTTTCAAAAAGGGTGATTGAACTTCTTGAAGACCCTTCACAGAGAAAAAATATTAGCCAACAAGCAATAGAAACCATTCAACAACATTTCTCTTGGCCACGGCTTGCTGAAAAATTTGAAAATGCCTACAAATCGATATTAAACTAACTGGAACGTGACCTTAATGCCTTTAGCTCTTGAAATAGGGACAATAGTTTTCGTTCCAGCTCTAGTCATGTACTATCTTTCTTGGCAAATGTTCGGCTGCAGGGCCTTTATAGAGCATGATACACCAGGGTTATCAAAAATATTGTTGAAAGACGGGGCTATCCTTGCATGCTACATCAGTACCTTTTTTTGTGTCTTCTCGCCCCTTTCCATGGATGCTAGTTATTATATTCTCTCATTTGTGGCCTATGAAGAGACTCAGGAACCATTAATTGACTTGATTATCTCCCGAATTGTAATGTTTGTTTTTGAAATGTGTTGGACAGGAGTATGGGGATTTTTAGGGTATTTAACAGGAAAACGGGGAACAGGTTACCGTTAGGAACTGTCCACGATAAAACAAGTTCCTTGTCGATCATAAATAATTGAAGACAATAATCCTTGTAGTTGACATACTCATGAAGTTGCTACTTTATGGGTCACAATCGGCCATGGGACGAACACACTAAGTGGTTGATCGGTGTTATCCTTTGAATAAATGATAGTCTGGCGTTTCGGTAGATTAACCAAGCGCATTCCCGCAATAGGTAGTTCTATAACCTTTTTTAGTGAAGAAACCTGCTGGGGTGTCATTCCAAAAAAAGTCATGGTGTTTACAATGCTCAAAACCCCTGGGTCAATGTCTTCGGGACGTTGTGTCGCAAATTGTAGCCGGAGTTTAAATTTACGACCTTCTTTGCAGATCTTCTTCGCGCGTTTAATTAATCGGGAGATATATTCCCGTCGATCTTTCTCCACCCTGCTAGGGAAGAAGTTATGGGCTTCGTCTGCGAGAACCATGGTCGGCAAGGGATTTTTCCTAGCGGTTAGTTTATAGGTGGCCACTTCATTAATAATATGCAGTGCAAGAATACTTAGCGCATTTTCATCTTTTATATGATCCATGGGAAATACGGAGACCCGTTGCGGAACCAAAAGGTCTTCGACCTTCACGGGAGGTAGATCTGGTCCATCGAACAATTTGGACTCAAGAGTGAGATGTAAGCGGCGTGAGATCGCATTTAAAGTCCGTGTATCTACCAGAGAGGGGGGAAGTGTAGTATGCTCTAGCCAAGCTAGGAAATTCCGTAATGTAAGGCAGGCCCGTTTACTACGAACTAGATTAGTTTTTTTGAAAGCCTCTACCAATGAAGGCAACACAACATACCCCTGAGGTGAGAGATTAGGGAGATATAGTTGCATATCAGTGGCTTTGATCTGATCAAAGCTTATTGTAAAGTAGTTGTCGGCGGGGTTCTGCTCTTCTGGCATTTCGGGAGTCCAGCGCCAGATCTTGACATCATCCAACCCAGTCGGGTTCAACCCCAAATCCCGAAGGAGTTTTTTCTCGTACTCATCCGTGGGCAAGACAGGATCGTGAGCAAGTTTTGTATACTCTCCGTGCTTGTCTAGGATAATCACCGCTCCAGCCAAACTACGGCTGAATTGACCGACATCATTTTTATTCCGTACTGTCTTTCCTTTCCCTGTAGTCCCGAGAATAACTTCATGTTCCCAGAGCAGTGTCTCCCGCATAACATACGGGAGAAATTTGCCGTCATCCGAACTAATGTGGGGATCTCGACCTAACATTACCGCCCCATAGACAATTCCTTCTTCTAAGTCGGGAAGCCCGTACATTTTTCTTACTAAATTACTGTCTGGGCGAAATACTGAGGCTCGGGGATGCGGTGCATAGTCTACAGGTCCTTTCTCTCCATCTTGATTAATAGTGCAGAAAAGGCAAAGTGAGATGATTGATGGTTGTTCTAAAAATTCCATGCGTCCTGCTTCGAGGAGTTCTTGAGTAGGGATAAAGGCTTCAAAGAGAGAGGTCTCCAAACGGTCTTTGGTAATATCGGGATGAGCAATTTCGGTAACGATTGCCCCGAACAATTCGCCTTCCATATAATCGAAGATCAGGAGCGGATCACCTAACCGAAGCCCTTTACGATGGATAACGGGAACCAACGCTAGAATACTATCTTTTCTATCGCCGATACGGACCGCTGCGGAACCTGTCGCGAGGACATAGCCAATTTCCTCTTCTGCTTTCCACGGAGGAACAGCAATTGGAGATTGGGGCAAACCTAGCTCTACAGGGGTGGGGTCAACCATTATACATCTTCCTTATTTGCTTCTTTTGGTAACTTATCGCCAAGACCACCGGACGGCATTATAACTCTCGCTCAGATGGCCAAATTTCTCACTCAAATGCCGTGAAAATAATTCTCGCACTAAGCCGCGCAGATTGCCGCGTAATCGGACAAAAGCATCAACTTGGGTGATTAGATGAGAATTATTTCCGCCGCTCATTGCGGAATCCGCCGCCACCCAGCCAGCGATAGTTTCAGGTCCATACTCATCTAACACCCAACGAGGAGTCTCAATACGAAATAAAAATTGCCCAGTAGGAGTTTTATAATAGAAAAAGGCATAAGGATCTCTTTTAATTTGATGGGAGCGCCTTTTGGGATTTCCGCGATTCAAGAAAAAAGCAGACCGAGTACCAGGCGGTAAACGCTCAAAATAAGCTGCGTCGGTCGCATCTTTCATTCCTGCTGCTTTAAGAACAGGAGACGCTACAGGATTCTTTACAATGCTAAGACAAGGGATCTTTGCCTTTTTAAGTTCCTCAAGACGCTGTATAGAATATTTTTGACCGCCATAAGGCATAACTAATGGACCATCTAACCATGCTAAATCGATTTGATCGCCGAATTGTTCAATTGCTAGAATTGTAGCAATTGCCTCGGTCATCGCCAGTGCTTCAATTTCTGCGATGGTAGCCGCGTCTTTATAGGGATATGTCAGAGGGTCATCTAACACTTTATCCAAAAGATTAGAGCGATCTTCATTAACAATAATACCATGCCGGGCTTCAACATTGATTGCAACGTCAGCCCACAGACGATTAACCCCTTGAGAAAAGGAAAGCCGTTGCTCTGCGTTTTTACGTTGAGAAAATCCGTAGGTACCCGCTCGAGCGTAGATTGTCGCAAAGGAGATCGCAGGTAAGGCAACAGAAGAGCCATCTACCGAAATGAGATTTTTACCCTGAAAAATCCGATGAGGATTGGAGATATCCACTGGGCAGGAGCAACGTTCTTCTAAGTTCACTATGGCAGGGGTATTTAAATTTGCAATCTCAGCGTTGTCCAGCCCCGTGGATTCTTGAAAGGTCACAGGAGTTAGACTAAGTCGATCCAATGCCTTAGTTAATGTTGGAAGTGGAGAGCCAACAAACTCAACATTGCCGTTAACAGAAATACTGGAGAGCATTTCGCTGATATGCTTCGTGAAAATCTTAGAAACAGCCTCTGTTTTTTCTGGTTTAGACTGTTCGGAAGAGGAAAGAGGAATTTTATTGGTTTCTGTAGAGTTGTTGACGAATTGATTAATGCTCGGCAAAACAGACCTCCTTTTGACAGCGAACGACAATACTTTTTGTCGTTTTTCGTAATAGATGCGTGGAATCAGGTTTTAGAGCATTCATTTCGCTTTAGTCACTCCTGAACTTGTTTTTCAATCATAGGGCGACTCGATTGACCTTTAGAATTAATTAATTCCAATGCGTTCAGTATAGGGCGTTCTAAAAAATAAATACGGGATTTCCCTTTCTTCTGGACATGTAAAAAGTTCTTATTCTCATATAGGGCTTTGAGGTGATGACTGATAGTTGATTTACTTCGTGTGCCAATTATAGGAGTATCCTGTAATTTTTTATTAGTAATACCCCCTCCAAAAATGATAGCATAATCTCGATTATGCCCACGACCCAGTTTAATTCGAGATTCTCCAGTAGCATGCAGGGCATATTTAAGAATCAGCTGTTGAGGAGGAGGACCAGAATAACTTTCTAGTAATGTTTTAGATGCATCGAAACCTAGTCGTTTGGCTACGTGTTGAACAATTTCCTTAGTGACTTTTTCTTCCCGTATATTGTATGTGTGAGTCAATACTTCAGAAGAAAGCCACATTGCAAGTCCTGGAAGACCAAAAACAAAGTCTGCAACGGTATGTAAACTCTCATTGGAAAAAGGTGAGCCTTTTCCGTTTGAAGTGTTAAGTCGCTTCTGTAGTATCTCCACCATTAATTTGGTGTCTTGTACAGAATTTAAATGAAATGGAATTTCACTAAAATAATTAAGTGAAGCTTCCAAACCTTCTTTTTTAATCCATTCATATTCAGCGATACTTAATGATCCTACGAGTAGAGGTAAAGCCCCACAATCCTGTATTTGACTGACAATATATTCAAAGATATCAGTCACACTACCTACGTTATCAATATAGAAAATATCAACCCGCCGGATTGTCTCCTCGTGCTCACTTAACCAAGCTGTGAATCGCTGATATTTGCTTGTATTGTCCACATCAGCTTTCTTGTTTGATTCCTTTTGAGATTTTTTTCCTGTAAATTTCCATTCTTTTTCAGCATCTATGTATAATGTAGTCAATTTCCCATAATTATCAACATTATAGTCATTAAGTGCGTGATGGGCGAATTCAAGTAAGTAAGTACGTCCTGAATCCATGGGACCTAAAACTAGCAGATGATGACCCTCAAAAGATTCAGGGGTAGTTATGGAACCTTTTTTGGCATATAAATCACTGAAATGCCCCATAATACGTTGGAGCGCGGCTATAAGATCAGGAGTCTCGACAAGAGTGGGGTCGTCAGGAGGAAAATAGACGAAAGGGTCACGCTGATAACCAAATGCAGCATAGGGTTTTTGCGGAGTTAATCCCTCTTTCCAACCAAGATCAACTGCTTTCGCAATTTTGGAAGCCAAAGAATCAAATTTTGGCTTTTTCTGCTCCTCTTTCATACAAGAACCTCCTGCTCTACACTTTGTGACCAAAGAAGAGACGCTGCTTCTAATGGACCTACGAGATTTTCAGGGAGATAATAGATTTTCTTCCGACCCCGTTCAAACATCCGAAGGAAATGCTGCTGGTCGCTTAACGTACCAAGATGATGACTTATTGTTGATTTGCTTATCCCTAAAGGACTATTCTGAAGATAGGTGTTAGTAACTCCATCATGAATCATAGCAAATTCAGTACGCTTCCTTGCACCTAGAGTTAAACGTGATTGACCAGCGAATTTTAAGGCTTCTTGAAGAATAGCAAATCGAGGTGTGTTAATTGTTGTGCGGGCGAAACTGGAATCGGGAGTATTAACGTTTTTCTTTTGTTTAATCTGATAAATACCATGAACAAGAGAAACACACGTTTCAAGACCAAGAAAAGCAGGCTTAGAAAGAGTTTGGAGAACATGCTCTAAGGTGATTTCATTTAATTGATCATTCTCCACAGCAGTATCAAGGCAATGAGAAGCTAGTTTACAAACCAGTCCTGGTAGACCAGATGAAGTATGAATAATTTTATCCATAGCGGCTTGAGAGAAGAGGTCTTCTTTTGCATCAATAGTCCGAAGACGAGTGAGAAGATAATCATGCATTTGATTCTTTGACATGATGGGAGGAAACTGGCAGTAATGAGACGAAAAGGCAGATAGAAACCCAGATGAATTTAAATGAGGAGAAGAAACAATGTATTGAAATTCAGATGTGGAGAGGGTTGCTACAACAACTGGAAAAGGTTCAAAAACTTCTAATTCATGAAAAATTGAGAAAAATAAATCATTTGGGAGTAAGGAACTAATATTATCAATTAAGAGTATGTCAGGCGCATCTAAATCTACAACAGGAGCCAACCATTGATGAAACCTTTTGAGAAATGAATCATTTTCATCTAATAGAGGGGAATAGCCCCATTCTTGAGCAGCATCAATATAAAGGGTACGAAGGGAAGAGGCGGACTTGGGTAATAGTGTGGAGAGGAATTTAAGGAAAAATGTTTTACCTGCCTGTTCAGGTGCAATAACTAACATGTTTTTTTTATCGGAAAGATGTTTGCCAACTAATTCAAAGGCATTCAGAAGAGATGGAAACTTATACATTGCTTGGGGATATTGAAAAGGTAATTCATTAGAAAAAGGGTCTATTTGGAGTCCGAATTGAGAATAAGATGGGATATCCACTAATCCTTTCTTTATCCCTGACTTTAATGCCTTAAAAGCCCAATCAAAGTCATTTTCAGTCAAGTGGATTTCACCAATTTTTGAGATTTTTATCGAACTATTTTAGTCTGATCGAACAATCATCCCTAATCGTATTTAAAACTATCCAATAATTAGTCGAACAAAAAAAATTTTCCCGACAAAAACAGTGAAAGATTAGAGGAAAATATAATAGAGATTAAAACAAAAATTATTCATTAATTAAGCGTATTTCCTAGAAAATAAAATATTTAATAACACGATTAGGCAAAAGACTCCAAGTTATAAAAGATTAAATGAAGGAGATAAAATATTAAGTATATTTCATTGGGATTGTACCAATAATCATGATAGAGTAGATGTGTTTGTGTAAAGAATGAAAGATCATAAATAAAATCGGTTGTTGGCGGATGGAAATCTTGTAGTCCAAAACATTTCCTCGGTTTTTTGAGAACATCTGTATATACTTATATCCCGTAGTCTTTCTCTTTTTCAAATTTTGAGGGAGAGGAAAAAAAAAGGAGAAGAGCGAAATAAGACCAGTATTAGTCAATTCATTTCTTTCGTCTTCTCTTAATCAAGACAATGGCAATAATACCGATAGCCACTATTGCAAGTTCGAAACCAGGGTCCGACTCTGACTCTTTTGTTGTGGTTTCCTCGGATGTCGTGGTTGTGGTCGTGGTCGTGGACGTGGTCGTAACATATTGTACTGTGAAAGTCCCGTCACTGGTGTCTTCTTCACTAAGCCCTTCGGAGCACGTTGCTATTATTTTAATGAGATAGTCCGCTCCTTCTGAAAACATAGTAGTATCCCAGTCAAAACTTGTCGTTGTAAGCCCTGTAGCCAGCAAAATCCATGAAGATCCGTCATCAGCAGAGTAATAGATTGAATAAGTGACTGAATGGGCAAAAGAATCGGTTGCAGCCGTCCATTGAATGGTGGCGGTACCGCTGAGAGTTTCTCCACCATTGGGATTAATCACAGTGGGAATTGATAGGGTGTGGAGTGTGTTTTGAATGGTAAAGACGTTGTCGGAGACATCTTCTGCGGTGAACCCTGCGGATCCTGTTGCCACGATTTTGATTAGATATTCCACTCCATCACTCACAGCAGCTGTGTTCCAAGGGTAATTTGTCGCTGTTAGGTCGGAAATCAATAACGTCCAATCAGCTCCATTATTACTAGAATAATGGACTGAATAGGTAACATCATGATCCCAAGAATCGATTGCCGCCGTCCACTCGATGGAAACAGATCCATTCAGTGTTTCTCCGCCATTTGGAGTAATTACAGTGGGAATTGATAGGGTGTGAGGTGTGTTCCGAATCGTGAAGACCGAGTCAGAGACATCTTCAGCGGTGAACCCTTCGGAGTCTTCCGCGACTACTTTCATTAAATAACTGGTTCCATCAACTAGAAGGTTAGTATCAATCGTATGATTGGTGGTAGTTACGTTAGAAGCAAATAACGACCATAGACCACCTGCATCAGCCGAAAAATAGATGTCGTAGGTAATATTGTGCCCTAGAGAGTCAATGGAGACGATCCAGGTACTGATGATCGAACCATTGACCAGCTCCCCGCCATTTGGAAAGATAATAACAGGTATTGTGATCGAATGGTGGGAAGTGAAGACAGGAGTCACAAGCGGGTTGTAATCCCTGTTATTTGAACTACCTTCAATGATGTACTCATCATCAACAATCCCATCATTGTCATCGTCAGGAGTGGTCCAATCCGCCCAATAATTATGGTCGAAGGTAGAATAAGCACTCAAAGTACTATGTGCTTGCGAGGATCCCGTAGGATTGTTACCGATGAAGTTATTCCAGGCTATTGTATTGTTCTCCGAATCAAACAAATAAACCCCGTAATTATTATTATCAGTAATAGAGTTACCAGTAATGGTGTTATTATCGGAGCTATCATCGATATAAATGCCATAGATGGTATTTTCAGAGATAGTGCTGTTAAAAACGGAATTAAAGTCCGATTGTTTGAGATACAGCCCGTAAATCGTGTTACTGACAACACGGTTGGTTGTTAGATTACAGGTCGTTGCATTCTCCAGATAAATCCCAAATTGGTTGTTGTCATTAGCAGTATTGCCTTGTAGGCTAGCACTAGTAGAATCTAATAGTATAAAACCCGAATCATAGTTATTAATGACGGTGTTACCTGTAATATTACCGTTCATTGACGCGTTTAGATGAACACCTACAATGTTTTCTGAAATTGTATTCGCATGAATGGTATTATTGTCCGAGATAGCGAGGTCTATCCCGTTGTTGAGGTTCTTCAATATTGGATTGGCGGATAGGAAGTTATTATGGGATTGAACCAGATTGATTCCGGTTTCAGCGTTATTTGAAATCGGATTATCGACCAATGTATTTTCATGGGCCTCGACTAAATGCACACCATTCAAATTGTTGTGTGATACGTTATTGTTAGAAAGGGTATTATTGCCCGACCTGTACAGATGAATCCCATTATTGTTTTCTGTGACTGTGTTATTAATCAGCGTGCTGTTTTCATAGGAGGAAAGATACATTCCGTCTCTTCCATTATTAGAAATATAATTGTTTGAAAAATTGTTAAACCTTCTAGGGAAACTAGTAAAATCGCTATTAATTCCGTCTTCTCCATTATTCTGGATTACATTGTTGGTTATGGTGTTATTAACGCACCAAGATGATGTATAGATGTAAATACCGCTCTTATTATTATTAGAAAATGTGTTGGCGGTGATAGTGTTATTAAGCTATGGGACAAATAGATCTGGCGATAAATTTCTACATTAAATCCCACCAAACAGTTCGAGGATTAGAGGTTCCAAAAGATTTTGGTACAAATTTACTCTATCTAATAGTGTTATTAATAGAGAC
>JAEOTF010000134.1 GCA_016840025.1 Candidatus Hodarchaeota archaeon | reverse complement strand
CATTTCGCAAAAACTAGAGTAATATTTCTATATTCATTATTTCTCATTTTTTTTTGTTATATTAGATGAAGTAGATATTGTCTCTTCATAATGAAATTGCATAATACCGTTTTTGATACTAATAAGGATCTTTTTTCATCCTGTTATATTACACTCAATTTTGAGTAGAGCGATAATAGTGAGAATAATAATCTACAAAGGTATTTATTAATGATTGCTCCTACTTATTATTATGTCACATGCAATATGTCTAATCTGTCGGGTGAAAGAAGTTTTAATCTCTCCCTCAGTGCAGACTATGGATAATCCTTGCCTTTTTGTATGTGATCGGTGCTGTAAGGACTGTTTAACCTGTTCACTTTCACCACAGAGTATAAAAAGAGATTTAGCAAGTGCTGAAACTTGAAAGAGTCTGTTACGAAATTGAATAGCTAAAGACCAAATAACAACATTTGTTCCATTCTATAATCTCCCTAAAAAAATTACTAAGAATTATATGTTCCAATTTACAGGTGAATTAACTCCTAAATAGTAAACAATATTGTTTCTGACCAATAGATCTTTAAATATGCTTTAAATTATCCATATCCGCCTAAACTTGCCAACTTGCCATCTCGGTGTTTCATTAGAGTCTTATATACCAAGCGCTCCTAACTTCATCAAATCACTTTAAGTGAATTCAAATGGGACAACGCAATGGACACATGAAAAAGAAGAAGAACAAGGAAGAATCAGATTGGAAACGGCAACACCTTGGCGAAATAAACTATTTTTGTTAGTCTTCTACCACTTCCTCCGAATGTCCCAATAGAGATCGAAGACTTCTTATCCGGACTTGATATAAGAGTTTCAAGGAGGACAATCAAACGGTATGCGAATAAATATAACCTCAGTCGCACACCTAACGAGTTCTATGTCTGCATTTACTATTCCTTACTCGGATATTCCTCACGAGACACAGCCAAAATCTTTGATAGCTCTCAGAGAACAGTATTGCGCATTCTCTCAAGGAATTGCCTTGAAGCACGCGCTCAACCAGACGCTGCACGAATTGCTTATAAAAAGAGTGTCGCTAAACGATACAATTTCCCTATCACCCCTGAATTTAGAGAACTGTTGTACGGGAGCATAGCTGCCGATGGTAGTTTGAACTCTGGGGTTTACACCTCTGACTATAGAATCAATCTAAAATGGGAAAGCAGAGAATACCTTCTACACTTCCATGTGCCGATTGCAGAAGCATCAGGCTATACAGTCAACATCATAGAACGTCAAGTCCCGTGCTACAATGACGACAATGATACTATCTCGATCACTGTTCTGACCGTTAATTCCAGTGTACAATTGAAAGAACTAGAAAAGAAATTCTATCGTGAACTGACACCCGAAGAAAAATCACTCTACCCCGATAGGAAACGTATGAAAATTCTGCCCCCTAACTTCTTCATCACACCACGTCTTTGTACATATCTCTATCTGGAAGACGGATCTTTACTCCGACATCACTATCTTAAATTAAATGGCGATATAACAACTCGTTGGCGTGTTGAGATTTATACATATAACTTTGAATTACCAGACGTACAACGACTCTGTGTCCTCTTGCGCAGAGCGATAGGTTCTAACGGCATCACAGCAGATTCTGTTAACCCACGTGAACAGCATTTTGCAAATGGAAAATCCATCATTCCCAAAAAAGATGTCTATTATTTCATAAGATTCACTAAGAAAGCGACTCAAAAATTCTTTGACTACATTGGTTGGAAAAGTCCTGTCGCCTGCTTTGACTACAAATATCCGCCTAAGTTTCTCATCTAAGAGATTCTTCCTCTCCCTTCTTTTTCAAGCTTTCTTTATATTTGGGTTATTAGACAAGAAAATATGCCCGAACAACCCAAATTCATTAATTTTACCTATACTATTTATGATCAGCCTGAAAATCTATTAAAACTTGCGAAACTCACCACTGATAGCACTTTTAAAAACAATCTTAACTCTTTAGTAAAGCTTTATGCCAAAGATGAAAAATTCAGGAACATGATAGTCTCTTTAGTAGCTAACTGGACTCCAACTGCTAAATGGGTGGTTGTGGATAGGACTCCCTCAACGAAGGGCTCTTTTACACTCCATGAAACTTGAGATTGTAAGCGTGTGGAGGAATTTAGCTATCAATAATAACATCTGTAACAATTTGTAACCGACCAATAACTACACCCTTACTCACAATACATGATTGGGGGGGTAAGAACTAGCTTCTCCGAGCTGGAAAAGTGCATGAAATAACACCAAATGAGAAATATTTCATCATAAAACAAAACTTCTTCAACTTGTTTTTCTTCTCATATTTCTGATAAGCTGCTGCCTTATCAATTGTAATGCAGGTTTAACTAACATGTGTGATACTTTTGTGGCATTACCCGAAGCAACTACTGATGGTTCAGTAATTTTTGCGAAAAATAGTGACAGACCTTATTCTGAGATTCAAAATATAACTCATTATCCCTATCAAGAACATCCTAGTGATTCAACTGTTCGATGCACTTACATAGAAATCCCTCAAGTTGAGGAAACATATGCGGTGTTATTATCTCAACCTTCTTGGATGTTCGGAGCGGAAATGGGTGCAAATGAGCTTGGGCTAACCATTGGCAACGAAGCCGTTTGGACCCGAGAACCTTGTGAATTTCCTATTTTATTAGGCATGGACTTGATAAGGCTTGCTTTAGAGCGTAGTAAAAGTGCTTATCATGCGCTTCATGTAATAGTTGAACTTTTAGAAACACATGGGCAAGGAGGTTCCTTTTCTGCTGACAGTTCCTCTTCATCTTATCATAATTCCTTTCTGATTGCCGATAGGAAAGAGGCATGGGTATTAGAGGCAGCAGGGCGATGGTGGGTGGCTGAACGAGTTAAAGAACCTACCAGACATATCTCAAACAATCTATCGATTGGTACAGAATTTGACATATCTTCTGAAGGAATTATAGATTATGCAATTGAAAAAAGATATTATGATGAAACAGGCTCTTTCCATTTTGCCCGTGCATTTTCTGAAGGTTACTGGGGAGATGATTCTGGCAGGTGTTTCTTTGTTGATAAATATACTGAAATCACGCTCTTAGATATGATTGCACTTCTAAGAGACCATAAATATGGATTTTGTTGGCATGGGGGGTTTAGGACCACTGCTTCCATGGTCTCACATCTTCGTGAAGCAAAAAAAGATATCCATTGGATGACAGGCACTCCACATCCATGTGAGAGTCTCTTTAAACCCATTTGCTTTCCTATTACTTCGTTAAAGCCTTATATCCCTGCGACCCATAAAAAAAACCTCGAAACTTTTTGGTGGGCTCATGAGATGGTCTCAAATTCAAGATCCTTACAAATATCGAATTGGGAGCAAAAAGAAAAAGAATTTTATTCAATGATCCAGTCTAATAATTCCGATCAGATTGCAAAAATAACAGAACAAGCGTTTCTTATTGAGAAAAGCCTATATAAGGCAATTTTAAAATAATAAAACTCTATATTTCAATATTTTTTCACTGTCTGCAAACAAATCTCTTGTTTTTCGAGTTTTATAGAATTAATCTTATTTAACTGCTCCTCTTCAGAGTATAATATGAAAATCCCTTCGCCTAGCATTATCTGTCCCTTTAAGAGTGGTTTAGTGATTCTTACAAACTTTTTTTGCAGCTTACTTGATAAAAGTCCTACTAATTTAGTGAATTGCTCTGAAAGTTCGCCGAATCTGGTAAAAGAGGGGTCTTTGATCAGAGTTTCAATAAATTTATGTCCCGCTTGATTGATTGTTCCACGATAAGTCGAATTAGATAGAATTGAAGAAGTATGTATTGAACCTATGTGCAGTGTTGCGATTTGTAGACTATGATCATTTTTGAGAGATTGAGTTTTACCAAATCCAGGCGCTCCTGCTTTGATTCTTAGTTCTAAACCTCCTTGATATAGGCCAATAACGTCTCCTAAACCACTGCGATTTTGTACCTCCGCAATATGGGCGATTTGAAATAATTTAACTCTTGGTAACTCTAGTTGAAAAAGTTCATTCAAAACAAAAGCAGTACCAAGAGCTCCCGATGCCGAAGCTCCGAACCCAGCTGACATAGGAACCTCAAAAGTATGAGAAATTTGTATTGAGCGTGTACCTCCAAGCTCAACCAGCTGCTCAATCACAGCTGTTGTTACAGCTGCTTCTTTAGGCCTCTTTTGAACATCATTGAAAAATATTATTGGATCATCGCTATCTATGAATTGCGCTTCGGTTTGGACCCCTTTTTTAATACAAAACCCCGCTCCACGAGAGCCTTTTTCCAATGGATTATCTGATGCGTCCTGAATCTCAAAGATGCCGGTAATATGCCCTGCAACCCAGTACTTGCTATATTCAGGCATAAAAGCACCTTGATCTATTTTTTTGCTTTAAGATTAGGCACAAAATTCTCTAGATTTTTTTTCATAATCTCTAAAGATCCTTGGAGGTTTGCGAGATTATCCCAAGTATCGAGAATCCCCCTTAATTCGTCTTTGGAAGAATTCTGCAGCTCTTTACCCAAGCGTATCATTTCAGGAATTACACGAACAACGTTGTCCACTATGGTAATATCTGCAGCTGCTGCAGTCCGAGACATAGGGTTTAAATCTATTGTCACAACAGTCTTTTCGAGCTTTTTTAGTGCTTCGGTCCTATCACCGTCTTCCAAAGGAACTAAAACACAATCTGCTTTAAAGATGCCTTGGGGGTCCACAAACCGGCGAAGATGACTCAATTCAGGAATGTTTTCACGTTCTTTGCTTACTCCTAAGATTTTTATCGCGCCTACTTGACTTAAAGCTTTTACAATTGCTTTTTCTCGTTCTTCTGTGCGATAAAATAGGTTAACCTCGAGTGGAGCTTCAAGGACACGTCCCAACTCAACTAATTCTTTCGGCAAAAGAGCTGCAACATTTCCATTTACAGAAATTACTGGGTGTGAAGCTAAAAAAAGAGCGGCAACAGCTGCACGACAAGCTGATTGTGCCCAATCAGTTGTGTGTTCTCCTAATAAATAGTCAAAGGCTTCACCTCGACCATGCGCAATAAGGCCTGCCATTGCGACTATGTTGTCAGTGAAACCAGCAATTAACCTTTCACGAAACTTTAAAGATTCCGCTCGTGGGTGATCTTCTGGAACAAAGTGAGCCAAAGCAAGATCCTATCCTTGATAATTTAATTAAGAATTTGCTTACAACATCGTATAAGATAAATCTTTTAAGTTTAAGGTGTGGGTCGCCTGACTTCGTTGTTCGATGTGAAAAGGCTGAAAATTACAGAAAAACATGAACAGGATATTATATTGGGCGCGATTGTTGGGGGGTTTTCTGGGTGGTTTATTCTCATTCTAGTAGTGGCTTTTATCCAATTTTATTTGAACCCCAGCGAGATTGGCATTTATACATTGGAACCCACAGTTTCACATATTTTTGGATTGTCTGAAATCCCTCCCTCTCTAAAATATTCTCACTTTTTATTAGATGGTGCAATTATTGGTGGAATCATTGGTGGTGCATTGGGTGGGTATCAATTAGGTGGAAAACGCATTTTTTCCCAAAATTTGCAGGAATCCTTTTATCTATCTATTCCCTTGGTTATTCTCATTATGGCACTCATTTTAAGTACTTTTAATGAGTCCACTTTCAACGTAGCCTTGTTTTTTATTGCTGAAATTACTTTGTTTGTTTACACAATCCAGTTTATTGCAGCTTATGTTATTCAGTCGATATACGCATTTCGTTTAGAGCTCGGTAAGAATTCTGCAGAATAGTAACTAAACTCACCTGAAATCCCTTCAAAAGTCCATAATAAGGAGAAAAAAATAAAAGGGTTGTTTTCATTCTACGGCGTCTTCAGGGACACCAGAAGAATCACCAAAAAGATCCCGCATAGCTGCTCCCTCTGTCTTTTTGATAGTATTTTCTATTTTCTGAAGCTGCAAACCTAAAGTTCGAAGTGTTTTCTGGTAAGCGGGGTCAGTAAGTTTTTTCCGTTTGTAGCGTTTTTCTAAATATTTGATGGCAGTTGTAGTAGCCTCTTTGAGAACAAGAAGAACTTCAACCTTATCTTCTCGGGTTATTGGACCATATTGATCAACACTCATCGTATCTCCTTCTGGTTTTCCCGCTTCGGGCACGGTTGGGATAACAAGTTCCGAACCCTTGCGAGTTCTAAGATACATAACAAGGAGAATGAAGACAAGCAAAAATAGAGGCAAAGTGGCTGTGATTGCCATTTTTGTAACCCAATTCAAGTAACTGTGCATACGTGGGTCATTTTTTCCATAGCCAAATATGGAATAACCTACTATCGGATCAATAAACTCCCACCAGACCCACATAATCCCTTTTTCAACATCATTCCAGCCGTGCTTATCAACGACATCTTTAAACTCAGTGGCCAAGAAAAGATTCCTCCAATATCATGAAACGTAATCTCACAGTTTCTTCTTATCATTTTTACTAAAAAACTTAGTGATTTCTTACTTTTCATCTTATCAGCAAATGGCTCTAAAAGTCTTCTCCAAGTTTTTATTAGTCTATCTTCCAACAAAATGACTTAATATTAATTCAATTAGCTCTTTGAGTTTTTTTCAGGAATTAAAGCGTTTTTTTCAGGAATAATCCATTGGAATAATCCAGTGGTTTTCTTGCTCCAAAATGATAAAAAGGTGAATTGAAGAGAAGAATGATTAGAATAGGAAGTGGATAGAGATGGATTCTGAAGCGCCTACTGAAGAAGCAACCGCAGAAATTGAAACATTTTCTGAAGAAACAGAAGTAGAAACAACTGACATCATTACTGGAATTAAAAGGGGCTTTTTTGTCTATTTAAAAGAAGCTATCAAACTTTTCGCCCCTAAAAATATCATACAAGGTCTTAAACGGGTTAAATTCTCTGCATATATCATGGCTTTGATATTAATTTTAATTTTCCTCATTATTGACTTTGCAGAGCTCCCTCTTGAGCTCGTTCAGCCATCAGGAGGAGTTAGAACAGTTTACTCTATTGTAATTAGTGTACTGATTACTATACTTTGGTTTACCGTTGGCACGTGGGCAGGCCCTAACTTAGGAAAGCTCCTTGTGACGAATAAACTGGTAATTAAGGTATGGACAAAGGGAAACGCTCACTACTTCGAGAAAGTAAGTGAGGAAGAACGCTACGTCAAGCATTCACATCTAACATCCAAATTTATCGCTCTTGTGATTGCTTGGACTTCTTTAGCAGCAACTCTCGTTTCAGTATGGGTGGGAGATGGCAATATTGTCAAGTTCGTTGAAGATCCTTCCACTTTTGAACTATTCATTCAATTTATTCTAGTTTTTGTTTTGAGTCCGCTTGCTCTTACTATTTTTATCCCTGTTTCATGGATGCTTTTAGATGTCAAACTAAAGGCCTATCATACAGGTCAAAAGATTAACTGGTATGTAGGCAAAAAGGTTCAGCAAACACTGAGTTCTTATGTGACTTTAGGCGCAATTATTGCCAGTGCAAGTGCTATTGGATTTGATAAACTCAGAACTGTTCTTGATATCTTTCTTATGGTCTTCAGCTGGGTTGGTTTAGCTTGTTTCCTTATTGTTTTTCTTTATTCAATTTTATTCCAGATAGGCTATTATGATGTTTTTCTTGAAACCATTCCAGTACCTTATGGAGAAACTGATGTTAAGCTTACAGAACGGGAAGTTATAGAGCCTGAACCTGTAACTGAAGAACCCGAAGAAGATAAAATCGAAGAAGAAGCCCCCTCGGAACCTGAAGAACCCGAAGAGTTTCAAGCAACCGATGAGGAAGTAATTGATGAAGCCGATACCTCGAAATCGATTTTAGACTCTGATTCAGATGTAGGACAATAGAAGCCAGAAATCTTGGTCCAAGTAGGAACGGCTCTCTAAACCTATCCAAAGGCCTACTATTCCTCTTTGGTTAGTTTTAATACCTTAACTTCCGCTTTTGTTGCTTTTACCTCAACATCTTCGGATATAATCCCATACTCCCGATCCACTTTTTTCAGAAGCTTATCCATCTCCTCTTGTGTCTCTGGAATGTAAGCTAGATAGCAGGGGGATCCACCGTGTAGTGCAGGCCCAAGATAATCGTAAACTTGTTCCCAATAGGCTTTTTCTTTAACATCAATAACTTCAACTTCTGTTTCCACGCCTTCCTTTTTCAACAGAGTCTTGTAGACTCGTTTTGTCCGAGCTGTCACAATGCCTGAAACATCTTTTAGTAGAACAACTAGCTTTGAACGCAATTGAATAAGCCTCTTGTTTCATTTTTGATCATGAATTCTTCTAAAAAGTTGAAATTTACCAAACTTCTTCTAATATTTAGGTTTGATTAGTTTCAGTTTTAGATGCTAATATACTTTTCAGATTTTTTAGTTGACTTTGAATTAAATCAATATTTTGGAAAGCTTGAGAGTACCAAATTTGATCTGATGAAAACCGCTGCAATAGCAGATTTGCTAGTTCAACATCCGTTAAATTCAGATTCTGTTTTAGGTGCCGCCACTCTAGGGCTACTTGTCCCTTTAAAGTAATTTGTTCAGCTGTTATCTTTGACAGATTGATCTCTTTATTACGTTCTACCTGAACAATGTCTGGAAAGTCTTTAGTTAAGCTTTTAATAAGCTTTTCTTGTCCTTCTGGCTCTCCATGTACAAGGATAATTTTATTGGGGGTCAATTGCCGTATATAGGTGCAAAGAGAACCATGATCAATATGACCACTTAATTCAAGCTGTTCTACTCGAGCCTCAAGTTTAGTAGGATGCTCTTCACCTTTAATATCTTTAAGAAGTAAATCTCTTTTTCCCTCTATTACTTCTCGACCTAAAGTTCCTTCTGCTTGATAACCCGTGAACGCTAAGATATTTTTATTATCACTTCCTCCAAACCGCAGATAGCTAAGGATTGCACCACCGCTCAACATACCGCTAGTCGTAACTATTATTGCAGGTTCCGAAGAACTCATAATTTCTTTACGAGGTTTTTCAGATAATCCTAGTTTTCTGGGATCGATGGGAGTGAAAATATCTGGAGAAAAGGGATCGTCTCTGATCATATTAGCAGTGGCCCAAGCAATGAGGTCTTTGGAGATCCAAGGTTCATTGAAATAACGGCTATAGATACGATTGGTTTGCCTTATCATACCATCCAGATAGATTGGTGTTTTTATATCTAAACGGGCTAATAAAAACTCAATCAGTTGACTTCGACCTGTAGCAAATGCTGGGATCATTAATTTACTCTGTTTTTCTATGACTTCTAGAACTAAAGAACGTAGTTTGCGTCTTATGCTCTTCAAACTGGTAATTTGTTTACCTGCATAAGTGGTTTCTATAATGAGGATATCAACGTCCGCTTCTTTTGGAAATGTCGCTGGATCATGGATTAATGATCCCGTACTACTAATATCACCAGTATGAAAGATATTGACACCTCGCCATTTAAGTAAACAGGAAGCGGATCCAATAATATGACCTGCATTGTAAAATTTCGCAGTTATTCCTTTGTCGATTATAAACTCTTCTTGATATGCGTGAGTTTCACAATTGTTGAGAGCTGATTGCATATCCTGATGATTCCACATTTTTCCCCCCTCAATTTTAAGACTATCGCGCCATAGAATCTTGATCAGGTCAACTGTTGGCTGAGTTAGATGAATTTGTCCTTCATAGCCGTGATGATATAGCGCAGGAATATAACCGCTGTGATCCATGTGGGCATGTGTAAGAATAACCGCATCTAGTTCCTTTGTATATCCCAAAACCTCTTTCGGAACTTGGGTAGGTTCGTCATTCATTAATTTGATTCCACAGTCGATTAAAACTTTTATCTGGTCATCTAATATCAAATAACAACTTCGACCGACCTCAGTTGTTCCCCCAAAGCCAATGAAACGAATATCTTGATTTTCCGGCATGTGCTGCCCTACTCCAACATGTTATAGCATTACTCTTCAAGGTAATTAAAGATGAGAAGGCTAGAAAAAAAGCTAACTATTCCTGTCTCCACCAGAAGAATTAATGCAAATCCAAAATCACTCCATTGGGTGATCTTTTCTACAATAGGGGGGAGTAGGTAATCCATTATAGCTGACATATGGTACACATATGAAGTTCTTAGAAGGTTATCATCAATAAATCCATAAAGAGCTGAGACATAAACCAGATAAGGAACAATGAAGAAAAAAAAGATTGGAAGATGTGCACCCAAGCCTGGACTGTTGAACTTCTTTCCAAAAAGGCAACAAAGAGTTATAAAGTTTGCAGACACCGCTGTGAAGAAAATTAGCAATCCAATGGCTTGGATTTGGTTGGATAAAGAAACAAGATGGGCTGTTTCCAACCAAAAAACAAGGATTAGTTCGCAATCAAGCAAGATTAACACCAAAGTTGTCCCAAATAGCGCTGCTAAGATCTTACCTAAAAGGATAGGCCATCGATCTGTGGTAGCGCCCCATACAAAGTCAAGGCTTTTATCTCCCGAAATTAAATCGGTCAAAAAGACAATTAGAAGTAACGTGATTAGAAAAGAACCAATAAAGACAAATGCTCTTAAAACCCCATTTTCATAGCTCGCGGATCCTTCTAAGACAGAATGTAAGGAACTAGCTTGGGCTGCAAAAGTAAGATACAGATAATTGGTAATAAGCATAAAGAGTGTAGAAAACAGAAATTTTGGCGACTTGATTAAATTTCTTATTTCAAATAGTGTAACTAGCTTCAAATCAAGAAGGTCGTCCCTAAGTCTAATCCACATTTTAATTCACTCTAAAACTATAGATCTATTTGCTGATGTTGATAATTGGGGATCATGTGTTGCAACAATAATAGTTTTATCTTCTTTAATGAACGAAGTAAGAAGATTGGTCATGGTTAATTTTCCATCTTTGTCTAGATTAGCTAATGGTTCATCTAAGAGAAGTAGTTTCGGGGAATGAATTAATGCAGATGCGAAGGCCAGTCGTTGTTTCATTCCTACCGAATATGTGTTTACTTGAACTTGTGACCATTTTTTAAGCCCAACAAGGTCTATAATTTGCATGACCTGCTCTTTTGGACGCTTTATTCGCCGTAATCTCGCCATATATTTAAGGAAATTATTTGCATTAACCTCGGGATAAAATTGGGGCTTCTCAGGCATATATCCAATCTGTCTACGACTTCTGTATGTAAGCGGATTCTGACCAAAAACATGGATTTCTCCAGTAGATGGGCGTGCAATTCCCGCAATCATACGCAGAAGAGTGGTCTTCCCACTTCCATTCCTGCCAAGAATACAAATAAATTCACCTTGGTCGACATGGAAACTGACATCATGTAATGCCTTTATTTCAAGTCGGGAGAAGGGTTGTCGAAAAATCTTCGTTAGATTTCTACAAATGACCGCTGGAGTTACCACAAAGGCTCACGCTCACTCGAGGATAGAAAATAATGAACAGTTGAAAATGATTGTAGTGTGTCAATTGTTGGATGAAAACCTGAACAAATCTTTATTCTTCTATATAAATTGAAGAAAGAGAAGGGGGAGAAGGAGAAAGAGTGTCGTTAAAAAAGAAAATAAATGTTCAGCAATATAACTTCACTCGCGCCGATATAGCGCGAAAATTGCCAATAAACCCGCCAGTAGCGGAAGTGCAAAGAACATGGGAAGTTCCACTAATGTCTTCACAACGGTAAATGATCTAAGCTCACTATTGTCACTCCAATTGCCTTCCGAATCCTTAGCTCTAACTTGCCAAAAATAAGTGCCATCTGGGAGGTTAGTTAATAAATGATAAGTATTAACGCCTGTATAATAAAGATCAGGGGATGGAAACCAATCTAATGTATCAATTTTTACGCAATAGTCCGTCGCTGTAGGTTTGACCTCCCAATCGAAGAAGATAGTGTGATTGGTCGTAATCATACCGTTATCAGGTTCTATCAAGTTTGGACCAGCACTATTTTTAGTAAAAGAGCGTGGAGTTGAGAAAGGTCCCCAATTACCTGCATGATCTTTTGCTTTAACACGCCAATAATATGTAAGACCATCGGCAAGGTTAAGACACATGTAGCTGCTTGACACTACCTCTTGATTATGGATTGTCGTTGAAAAGGAAGAAGAATTGCTAACTTGTACTCTAGACCTACTACTAGCGTCACTCGGGCGATCCCAAAGTAGAACAGGAAGACTTTGAAAGATTGTCACACCATTAGGCGGGTCAAGTAAGGTTGGACTCTCAGGAGGTACTGTGTCGTAGTTAATATACCATACACTACTCCAAGAACTCCAATACCCTACATTATCTTTCGCAGCAACCCGCCAATAGTACCTGGTGTGACTGGTAGAAGGAAATGACGTGGAATAGGATAAGTCAGCAGTATAATGATTGACAGGTGTGCCGAATAAGCTGTCAGTATCAGTCTGAAACCGATATTCAACTGCGTCTAAGACACTGTTCCATTGAAATGTAACCGTAGAGCCGATGTAAGTGCCACTGATCGGACTAAACAAGGTTGGGGCGGTTGGAGAAGTTAAATCAATCTCAAACCACCAAACATTACTCCAAACCCCCCAATTTCCATCGATATCTCTTGCACAAACTCTCCAATAGATCGTAGAATCCTCAGGAAGAGAATTTGCAGTGTATTCAGATGCAGTCAGCGTATTAAGGCTAATCAGAGGGGAAGGACATTGATCAGAGGTATCATCCACTTGGAGATGATAATAGTAAGCATCAGTCACATCATTCCAATTGAATGTGACAGTAGTAGTACTAAAACCCGCCCCATTTATTGGGGATGCTAGTATTGGTTTCGCAGGTGGCATTGTATCGACATTAAATCTCCATACAACGCTCCAAGAGCCCCATGTGCCAGAAGAATCTTTTGCCCGTACCCGCCAATAGTATCTATCATCTGGAAGCGCCATTTGAGGGGGAGGAGTATAACTTGTACTTGAAGTGTAATCAGACCCAATTGCTGGGTCAAACGCTGTATCGGTGTCTGCTTGAATGTTATATTCCACTGCCCCTGAGACAGAGGACCATTCAAATGTGGGTTGGCTCGTAGTGACAACGGATTTATCAATAGGAGAAATAAGGGTTGGTCCTGGAAGGACACCTTGAACTATATCTAGCGGAATGGTGGTAGATAATAATCCTACGATAATCAAAATTACCAATGATTTAGTTAATATTCGATTCACGCATTTAATGGGTGGTTGTGTGACCATAATGTGCATAATCCCCTTTTTGAAAGTAGGATTACTCAATACACAGAAGAAAATCCTATTCCGATTGAATTTATTACATGATTTGGCTATTCTTATACATATTGAATATTAACAAAAATCGCTCAACATTGCTAAAGTCTTATCTCCAGCTGATTATTAATAATGGATTAACTTTCATTTACTATAACTAATAAGAGAACTAAATTCATTTCATCAAAAATATCTGTTCACAAAAACTAGGCGTGCTGACATGAGTTCTGATAGATTTGAACTAATTCGGAAGGTAATGACTGGACAAATGCCTGAACGGACGCCGTTCGCCCTTTGGAAACACTTCCCTCACCATGACCGAACCCCCAAAGGCTTAGCCGAAGCGCATGTGGATTTTTTTCATAGGGTTAGTCCTGACCTCCTCAAAATCTCCCCCCATTCCCGCTATATGGCCCTTGATTGGGGCTGTGAACCGGCGGGTTATGATTCAGTAACTGGTTCCCTTCAATGTAGGCGATGTGCTATCCAATCTAGCGATCATTGGGAAGAAATTGAAGCATTAGATGTTTCTGAAGGAGAATTAGGCAAACAAATCAAGGCTGTGGCCAAAATCACCGAGGCTCTTGAAGATCTGGTTCCTAGCATGATGACAGTCTTCTCTCCACTCATGGTCGGCTCTAAATTAGACCCCAAGCTTCTTGAGCATTTACGCACTTTTCCAGAACGCATTCATGAAGGTCTTAAGGAAATCTTCACAACTGTCGTTGATTATTCTTCCGCGGTGTTAGACGCTGGTAGTACAGGATTATTTATTGCTACTCAACACTGTTCTCCCTCTGTGGTTACTCTCACCGAATATCAAGACTTTGAACTGGCTTATCTGCAAGAACTAATAACAAAAGTTCACTCTAAAGCAGATTTTATTGTAATTCATCTTCACGGATCAACCCCCTACTTTAAAGAGACTGTAGAATCGTTACAAGCTCACGGAATTAATTGGCATGATCAAACGACTGAACCAAGTCTTGTGAATGCGAAACAGTTGTTTAAAGGAGCTTTACTAGGTGGTATTGATGAATATAAAGATTTAAAGTCAGATAACTCAAATGTAATGATTCAGAAACTTCAACAAATTATTGAAGAAGCTCAAAATCCCCAATTGGTGCTTGCTCCTGGCTGTGTTGTACCTCAAACTGTCGATGAAACATTATTAACTCTAATTACTCGCGAACTCGGTTAGGTGGTTAGAAGATGAACATCCGTGGAATATTATCTGCTATCATCCTCTTCATTTTTCTTTTTTCTAATTTTTGTGCAATAGGAGACGCCACCTCACATGAAAGCTTGACAATCCCGTTTGAAGGTATGATCATCAAATATGAGATGACAGTAACTTACAAGGGTTTTCCACTCTATCCATTGGCCAAATTTTGGGTTATCTACCAAACCATCAATGATTCCTTGATTCAATCACGTCTTAATGTTGTACCTGACCTACCTATCGGGACAGTAGAAAAAGGCATTGTAATGGAAAATATTACTTCCCGTCTAATAACACCTAATGTCTCTGAATCCCTTTTTCTGAATGCATTATACACGGATTTTTTTTCACCTCAAATGCCAAATTATACCCCATTTTGGATCTTTCCCTCTGATGCTGCTATTGGGAATACTATTCCCATATGGAATTACACCTTTTCCATATCTGACGCAGATTCTTTAGAATTACCAGAAATTGGTAATTTTGATATCTGGAAATTGATCCATATCCAGCAAAACTCATCGAGTGTGGACCATGAGATAACGTTGCTTTATGAACAACAAACTGGAGTTCTTGTGAGTGCACACCTTTGGATAGAAGATATTAAATCCCAGGATGTTTATGATGCTAAATTATATCTGGTTGAAACAAATGTAAACTTCCCTGCTAAACCCTCTGAGGGATTCAATTTATTATATCTTCCTCTAATAGGACTTTTTGTGTCTACTGGATTTTTCATTGCATTTAAGCTCTTGAGGACTCAAAAAATGGAAGGCGGAATTTAAACCAGTAAAAAAATCCCAGACAACAGGATGACTACTAACGGGCAACTTTAAAACTCTCTCTAACTTAATTTGTTTTTGTATACTCTCGAAGTTGCTCTTCTAGAGCATTAAATTCAGCCTGATACTCTCGTAATCGCGATTCTAACGATCTCCCTCTTGTAAGCCGATAGCCTACTTGAAGCTGTTTTAGCCATTCTTGCATTTTACTTGGCTCAATCGGTCCATATCGATTCCAAAACCAGGTATTATTTTGAGGAATACGTGGGGGAGCAACAGATGAGCCTTGGGGATATCCTATAACTACTGTCAGAATGGGAAAAACATTAGCTGGTAGTTGAAGTTTTTCTCGTATTTTCACTAAATCGGGTAGACCCGTATTATCATTCATGAGTAAAATACTGCCCAAGTCGCATGAATACGCTGCTAAAGTCATGTTTTCTGCAGCAAGAGCTCCATTAACGAGGGCAACACTCAGTTTTGCAAGGGGTGCGTCTGGGAGCTCTGGCAGAATAAGACTAAGTTTGTGCCAGTCACCTAGAATCATAATGGCATGTGATCCCATCCAAGGAAGCGGTCGGTCAAATCGCTCTAGCCACTCTCCTCGACTAAATACAATAAATGAAAATGTCTGAAGATTAACTGTTGTTGGTGCATAACGACCCGCTTCCAGTATTTTTTCAATTATTTCTGGAGGAACTTCAGCTTCTTGATAGTTCCTGCAGCTCCTCCGTTGATGTATAACGTTTAATATTTGGTTATTAGCGTAGTATCTTTTCTTAGTACCTTTTCGTCCACGTATAAGACGAATAAGAGCCATAATGCTTTTCACAATGTCCACTTCAATTAAAGAAGAGCTAGTTTAGAGTATCAAATCTGTTTACTTTCCCTTATAAAGTTAAAAATGTCAATATTGATTACTGGTGATCTTCTTGAAACGCTTACTGGTACTTCTTTCTATTCTCATTCTTCTTCTTCCGTTTCTTTATCCCTCATCCCTATCCATAGAATCATCAGAAACACCAAAACAATCATATATAGCAAATATGTCCATAGAATCATCGGAATTTACTACTTATTATTATCATGAGACTTATGATGAACTTCTTGCTGATATGATTAGCCTAAATGATACATACCCAGAAATTATTGACCTTTTTTCGTTGAATAAACAATATGATATCCCCAATATCACCGGAAATTACGAGATTTGGGCAATTCGTTTAGCAAATGAATCTACTGGTTTTGAAAAGCCAGAATTATTATTTATTGGTACACACCACGGGAATGAGGGTGTTTCAACAGAGACAGCTTACTGGCTTGCTTGGTGGCTTGCCAAAAATTATTCTCTAAACAATTGGATTAAGTATCTTATTGATCACCGAGAGATATACATCATTCCTTTGCTTAACCCCGCAGGACACGAGGTTCAAACACGCTATAATAACAACGGTATTGACCTCAATCGAAACTATGACTATGATTGGAGTGAAACTGGCAGCGGCGGGGTTAATCCCTTTTCTGAACCCGAGACTCAATGTATTCGCGAATTTGTGGAAGATCATCAATTCATCAACGCTATATCATGGCATAGCGGGATTCATGGGATTTATTATTCATGGGGGGCTAACGTCCATTATTCCGAGGAAATAGATCTTTCTCCAGATAATAATGCCTATTTTAATCATGCTAGATTGATGAGCCGCGAGGCAGGAAACTTTAGTGAAGGTTATTACCCTTTATACATTTGGAATGACCAACCCAGCTATTATCCCTGCTACGGTGCTTGGGAAGATTGGGCATATGCAGCACACGTAGAATATGGTGGAAACTATACCCTTGATGCTGATGGCTATGAAGGAGCAGGAATGCTGAGTTATTGTGTAGAAGTTAGCCGTACAAAATGGCCTACAGAAGAAAGTCTAGGAGGGGAAACAGTCGATGGGTGGATTCCCAAAAATATTCGACTGGCTCTCGTACTAATTGATCTTGCTGAACCCTATCTAGAGTGGACTTCAAAGGATTCATTACCATATGTTAATTTTCCTAATGGGACGATAATCCATGCAGTTGCCCCAAATACTAGATTAAATTTCAATTGGCAGGTGAATGGCTCTATTCAGGTCGATGAAACTGATTTGCGATGGGGTTTAGATCCTGACCTCATTAATAACTATCTCTTTGACGGAACTGACCAAGAAGGTTCATCAACATGGGATGGAGACTTATACAACCAACAAATAACTACTCCTGCTATCGAGGGAGACTACTATTTTGTTGCTCGTGCTCAAGTAGATGGATTAACTAATGATTCAGGAGTGTATCCCTTTCCTTATTCACGTTATGCGAAACAGCGTAATTGGGTGCAATGGTCCGAAATCGCTGAGAATCAAACGATGCATGGTCAATTAGACTGGTACAGTCCAACTCTAAAAATCCAAGTTACAACTGACTTACCTTCATGCAAAATTGTTTCACCAACCTTTGAAGAGACCATTAGCGGTCAAGTTCCGATTATAATCAAAGTTGCAGGTATTGAAACATCCGACATCAATAATATGAGCGTAGTCATTGATGATAATTCTCATATTTTTGCCGAATTCGCTCAAGGTGAAGAGGAATGGATTGCCTATTGGGATACAACATATTTCAGTAAAGGTTCTCATACTATTCGCACAAAAACCACCACTACAAATGGAGTTATGGTGTTTTCTTCTAAAGTAGATATATTTATTTCCCCTATAAGTAGTACATCAAGTACATGGATTGTCCCTGAGTTCGTCACAGATTTCATAATTCCTACTCCGCTTTTCTTGATAGGGACAGTAGGAATAATAGTGATCTTTTACAAAAAATGCAAATAGAGAAAAAAAGGTTTGTGGACTTATGCAGAGAAATTTCATAGTATTACTATATATTGTTCTAATAGGATTACTAGCGAATCCCTCGGCCTTTTTTACATATCAAGGATCGGCCATTCCATTAACTACTACTGAAACTAAGGAATCAGCTCTTGCATTTCCTTTAGGGATTTATTGGCCACTTAAAACAAAGGATGTCAATGCTGCTAAGAGTATTGGGCTAGATACAGTAATCTTCGGTTACGATTCTAATACTTCTCTAAAAGAAACACCCGAATACTCGGCAACTGTTTTACTTAATCATTGTGAAACTATCCAGATGAATGTAATCTTTGAACTGTCTTATTTTCTTCGATGGAATGATTTAGAACATCTCGCACCAAATATAACGTTATTACGGGGGTATTCATGTATTTCCACATGGTATATTGTCGATGAACCAGGAATAAGTCAGAATGGAACTCGAATTGATGAGAACGCAATTATCCAAGCTCATAACATCATAAAAGGGTTGGATGAACGACCTACGTTTGTGCAATATTCAAACCAATTCATTAACTACCCAGAACTCTACGATGAAGTTCCTGATTTTGTTGATATTATTTCCATCGATCCATATCCTTGGTCAGGTAACCGATCCAAGGTTTCATCTTGGATTGACAGTCTTAACGAATATAATACTAAAAGAGCAACTATGTGGGCTGTCCTTCAAGCACATGCTCACATTTCTTCCCCTCAATATTTTCCTACTGAGGAACAGTTTTTGATGGATGCAGCTCTTGCATTACAAAGAAATATAACTGGGCTCTTGTGGTTTACTTTTGGAGATTATAATATCAGTGAGGTTCCCTACTATGGAGTAAGAGATAATCCTAATTCTTGGGAAGCCTTCGGGAATTTAATCAATCGAATCCGATCTATAAGGGAAATTATCCTCTCTTCAACTGAAAAATCTGCCATAGTTCAACAAGATTCAATATCGTACACTTATAGGGCTTCTTCTAATACAATGGTTCTGTTTGTGACCAATCATAATTATACCTATGCTGATGCTAATACTACTTGGTATCCCATAACTTCTTCTATCTTTATCCCCCGAACAGATATCAAACAGGCATTCATTGTAAGAACTTGGGGTCTAGAACAAATCCCATTGACTCAGGTAGGAAATGGCATTAATGTTGAATTTCGTGTTTATAGTGGGGCAATTCTACTTCTCTTAGCGGAATCTTATATCGCTGAATTTAATATGAACCTCATTTGGTGGGTTTTATACTATGTCTTTAGCCTTATTATTTATTTAAAATACAAAGCAAATAGATCTTGAATATAATGAAAGAAAAGTTAAAAGAGCGTTATAATCAGTAGAATCTTTTGGAGTGAAACTTAATTGCCAGTCGATGATGCCAAAGTCATTCGTATTTTGAAAGAGTTTCAGAATCTTCTAAAAGAACATAAACCAAATTTAGCTGAATTACGGATGATTAAGAATAAAATTGATGCTATGGTTGAGCGTAATGTCCAAAGGAAAAAATATAAAGTAAAAATGGCCGCAGAAACACCTGAAACTCCTCAATCACACCCCAAAAAGTGGGTTAAAATTCCAATAGATTAATTTTGATCGTTATCAAGTCCTTAGGAGGATAATTAGCAAAAGTATCATAAAATATGGATTCACTCTCTAATCTAATATAGCTCTATAGATATTCCATATAGTTGTGAATAATGATACAAGAACGATAATCAAGATAATCTCGGGTCTATAGATAGGTGTTATTGCTATCCCTCCAATAATCTGACTATTCAACCTTTCAAAGGATAATATTGCCCAAAGACCAAGTATTGATCCAATAAACGACGCAAAAACACAAGCTAAGGAGAGTTGAAATAGAAAGATACGCCTTCTCTGAGAAAGGTTTGTTCCTAAGTGCTTTAGGATTTTAAGCTCACCTTTTGATTGTATGATAGGATGAGAAACAATTGGTCCAAAACTCAAAAAGACAAGCGAAGTAATCAGAGCAACGAAACTTAATAAAATTACATTCAGGAATGAGAAAGAAGATTCTAAAAAACCTCCAACATATTCCGCTGGATTCTCCACAGCATATTTTCTATGACCCACCCATCGACTGACATCACTTTGCAAACTTTCATCAGAGGGATAAAGAACCATTATTGTAGTTGCATTTATGAGAGTTTCAGTATTCAGAATGACATCTGAATCACCAACTTGGATCACATAGCTGTCCCAAGGGATATTTCTGAATAAAGCTTCACCATTTATGTCAGTGTTGTTAGTTTTCGTGGTTTTTGATAATTCCCCCACGATACTGACCGGGACTCGGGCTATGGGAATTTGAAACTCGTTTTGAACCACAATCTTAAGATCTATTGGTGGACTTATTTTTATCCAGATAAAGGGGTATATTGAAACATTGATGAGGATATCAAGACAGATAAGGTTGTTCCAGAAGCCTAAACTATTCTCATAAAGAACCGTCATTAAATATTCTTCTTTCCTTAAGTAAGTCCGCGCTATACCATTATTATCCGAGTTCAAGATAGTTAAATCTCCTGTTTCGAGATCTTTAAGCGTTATTTCGACATTGGGGACAGCGATCCAATTAGGAGAAATACAACTGATAGTTAAAAAGAAACCTATCTGATAATTAAACTCGGTGTCGAATTGGACAATTACAGGGATATATTCAGTAGGAAAAGTGCTACCTGTTATTTTGATTACATAAGGTGAAGATGCTAAATAGAAGTTAGCCACTCCTAGTTCATTAGTTTGTGTTTCAAATAAAGTTTGATTTGTAGGATAACTTAAAATCGTTATTGTAGCATTTTCAGACTTTAAACCAAGTCTATCACCTACTAATACTGATAAACGGGCGAAACTTTCCATGAAAGTGGTTGATTTATTCAATAAAATATAATGTTCCGCGAGGATTGTTGAATTATAAATGAAAGTAAGATAATACTGAGAAGATGGTAAAAAGACAGTTTGTAAACCGCCACCTAAGAAATTCTTGTTGATTTCTTCCGATCGAAGATTAATCTGAATGCTCTCATCATACAGTGGATACCCCGAATTGGGATTCAACACACCTACTCTTAAGGTAAAAATATTCCCAATACTAATGGGTTTAGACAAGGTTTTATTGTAAAAAGAGTCAATTGTCTGAATAACAGAATAGCTCTGCCCATCTTTCTCATATGTAGCATTAAGTTCGTATTCTTGGACCGGAATATCGAAGATAGCTAATCCGTTTTCATTAGTAACCTCGAAGGTATCTAATCCATTTATATCGGTAAGGGTTATATTTACACCTGGTATTGTTTCATTACCTAAGGAATTCCAGACAGTAAGGTAAAGAACACAATTTCCTATTCCAACTGTAGTATTTTGATCTTCAGTAATCGTAGTGACTATTTTGTTAGCATATCTTTCAGAAATATCATGGGTACTAATCTCGTACACGCCAGGAGAAACGTTAGCGACTACTTTCCCATATTTATCGGTAGTTGAAGAAAATTCATATCCATTAATCGTATCTATAATTCTTACAGGTATATCAGGAATAGGAGAGGAACTATTAAACCAATTAACCACATAAATTATATTTGATACTGAATTTACTTGGAAACCTAAATCAGAACCATTAATATATATTTCTTGCCTGAAGAATCCACAAGATGCATTAGAATAGGCAATTGTATAGGTATCCGCTTCAAGTTCTATAGTGATATTAGAATTACCATCTAAATTAAAGGAATAGACGTTCTGGTCAATTACTCGTATAAATTTAAGAATGCCATTGCTTTTGGTATCGTTTATAGTCATATTAAAAGAAGTAACACCTAGAAATAGATAACAAGTACTCATAGTTGGACTAAAAGTAAAATTTCTGCATGTATAAATATCATTTTTTTCAGTAAATACTCTTAGCTTTCCCCAAGAAGTTACTAGTCCCGCTTGACCATAACTATTCGTATAAGAGTTTCTTTCAGTTTCATCCTCAAAATTAAAGACTGTTACTTTGCAAAAAGGGATGGGATCACCTGTTGTTATATTTACAACTTTCACTTCGAATAATGTTTTAAAAAAGTTGAGAGTGAGAATTTGTGAGTAATCTACCATAATGGGTTGTTGTAACTTAATTTCCTTGTAATCAGCGGTTAAATTATAGGCTACACCAGCCATAAGCTCTAAAAAACCCCACCCTTCATCATTGGTAAGTGTTGAGTTGATTAAAGTAGAATTTTCATAAATAGAAATGTTAGCACTAAGCCCAACTCTCCCATCTGTAGCATAAACAGTGAGCAGAATAGATCCAAGTGTTACCGTAATTGAGTTCAATCCTTGTATAGTAATGTTGAGAACCCGTTGATATTCATCTTTTGTTACAACAAGTGTGTAGATACCTGGTGCAAGAATAAAATCACATGTCCCGTTCAGATTAGTGGTATTTTCTTTTTCCCAGTTTGTAGAGGGCGAGTAAATATGTACAAAAGCACCAGCAATAGGAATAAAGCTATAGTTGGCCCATATTACTTTAACATGCAAACTGCAATTTAAATTTAAAGTATATATCTGAGATCTGTTAAAGGAGAAAGGATGAGAGGCATAACCAAAAGTGTCCTTTATTACAGAAATGTAAATGTCCTGTTCAGGAAGAATAAAATCACACTTTCCTTCTTGGTTAGTATAAGTGGTAAGTAAGGGCACATTAAGATGGCCCGACCATACTGTTACTCTAGCATCAGAAAAAGGATTTTCATTAAGATAAGCTTGAACCCCTAAAGTATAGTTGTTAAGGCCTGTAGGTCCTACTATAACTGTCATGTCTTTATTTATCAGCTCTATAGAACTGGCCTTCGTTTCAGGGGTATCTTTCTCATTTACTGTAAAATTATAAATGCCTAATGGTAGTGAATAATTAGTAAAGGACTTTGAACTCTCTAAAACCTTAGAGAGAGAGGGTATCATTTTTCCATTGGTATCATAAACATAAATTTCAAAATCTTGTGCTATTGTTGTTGCATTTCCTCTAACGAACTCTAGTCTAACATTATACTGAGTATCCATAAGTCTTCGGATTTCATCTTTTGAGGTTTCATCTGGGTCAAAGTGAACCCGTATGAGTGTAACAGATTCAGAATCTGCCCCAATTAACACTTGACCTGCCCACAGAGGCACAAGAATCTCGCTATCTCCTTGTGAATTATGCTCTAAAATACCTACTATTTCTAATTCAACAGTAGAATCTGATAAAGTTCCTGTAAGTTCGATACTATCCCCAATTTTGAGATGACGTACTTGGGCTAGAGTTCTACCAATAACTGCTCCTCTAAGGTTATGGGTTTGATCTTCAAGGTTGGTTTCGAAGATATCGATTCCTTCTTTTATCTTAAACTTAGTGATATTTAGGTACTTGGATGTAATTCCACGAACTGTAACAGGAAAATTAGAATCTTTAGATAAGATACTAATACTCAGAGTTTCAGGGCTAACTGCTAAAACTCCTTGACACTTTCTCAATGCTAAGGCAGAAAAAATAGGAACGATACTGGTTATTGGTGTAGTCACTCCTGATGCAGTGATAAGAACAACATCCTCTTCTTCTCCTAGGATATATTGCATATTGGCTATTCCAAGCAGGAATGCAGCAGAAGATGAGCAGATTAGGGAAATTATTATAATACCTATGATAAATAAACGGAGTTTTTTAAATGGAATGACCTTTAACCTAATCAGTGAAAGTTGGCTCGAAGCCCTTTGATGAATTGCAGGACGTGCCAAAATGAATCGTTCTCCAACATTTACTGAATTATGAAAGGATCCAGAGTAGTTTTTGCTTGTTGTTTCATCAAATAATTGCCATTATTAATTTATTTCTTAAGGGAAATAGACTACTAATTTTATTGTTTTTTCTATTCGCTTGGCCGAAGTGATTTTTTTCTAACAATATTTAAAGAAGGAACGATTGTACCTATAATAAAAGCAAAATTAGCAACTAAAATTACTTCCAACAGATCTTGCCAATAAATTGCTGCAAAAATGAAGCCAACTCCTAACAAAACATCCAAAATTGCAATAAACATGATGGGAAGAAATATGCCCAGCATAATGCCTAAAATCAGAGCTATATTACCAACTATAATGGCTGAAAAGAGAAATAACGACATTATTGAGGTGGAAGTTGCCCCCAAAGCTCTCATTATTTGTATCTCTCGTTCGAAGCGGATTATAAGCCACACTGTAGCGTTGTAGATTCGAATAGCGACTATAACAAAAAGAAACATGCTAAAAAGTTTGAATCGTTGTACAATTTCTTCAAAGGTCTCTATAATTAATTCTTGGCTTTTCATCTCGGATTCTATGCGAACGGAATATCCTATCTTTTCCATTTTCTCTTCCAAGACCTTTTTAGTTTGTTCTGCTGCAGTTGCATCGTAAAGCCGTATCTCTATGAAAGAGTAGAATGAGAGAGAATACCAAAAAGCTTCATAGACTGCAAAACTAGTGACCAGAGCTCCTTTCAAATGTGAATTTAGATTTAGAACACCTGTTAATGTTGTATTTAAGCAGTCTAAAGCGTTATCTCTGTCACAGATAATGATAGAGTGTGAATTTTCCAGACCCCCAAGCTCATTAATAAGACTAACACCTGCAAGAACCCCAAAATTTGGATTACTAGTACTCGGAACTGCCCCATTACTAATCCAAGTGTTTTTCCAGAACGATCTGAGAGTAGTAGTGTTAGTGACATGAAGCGACGTCGAAAATTTTACTGGGACTCCACTGCCATTTATTATTTGAAGTGTAACAGGAATAATTGTTTGTGGTAAAACTAGTTTAATATTTGAGTCATTAAGGTACTCCATAATTTCTAGGTTTATTTTACTATCCTCCCAACCTGTACTGTTATTTGCTGTTAAAGAGAGATATTCAGACTGCCCTGCTAGATTTGCTAACCGAAAAAGTTCTATAGATAGCCCGTTAATCAGTCCAAAAACTCCAATGATCAATGCAATAATGAAAGCCAATCCACGAATAGTATTGATCAAATGTTGGGATTCACGCCCGACGATTCGCGGAGATAAGCTAAGAAGCAATACTATCTTCGTCCCTTTAGTAGATTTTTTATCACGAATTAGAAACGGGAGGAGGAATGGCTGACTGAATACGAATACCATGAGTAAAACTAAGAAAAGCGGATCCAAGCAAGGATACTACGTAGGGGACTAAGTAGGAACCCCATTGAGGAATTCCCCATGCAAAAGTTGCTAAAATACCCACCAAGGCGTACAGTCCAAAAAAAACTTCTAATGCAACACGTTTAGTTGGTCGAATCCGATAATCTTTCTTTTTCCATGATTGTTCTTGTTGAGTCAACCCGTATTTAGGAGTGCGTTGAAATTCACTTTTTTTTCCAAGTAGTGCCTCGATAACTGCTATTGAATTGGAAACAACAAGACCATACCCAATAAAAATCATCGGAATATACGCTAAAAACCGAGATTTCCAGTTATGAGGAGAAACACGTCTAACTGCTGTAAAATACATAAAAGTAGGCGCAAGTGCAGAGAACATGCTTAAAGGAAGCAGATAAAAGAGAATAACACTACCCCGTCCAACAATGAGTAAGGGTACAGAGCAAAGTAGCAGAATTAGCATTAGAGGATGACACATATAGTAAGACATTTGGATAAATAAATGTACTTTCGTCCAAAAAGGGATAGGTTGCCGAAAAAGGTTAATTGTATGTTTTTTAGAACACTGGATAGTCCCTTTTGCCCATCGGAACTGCTGTCTTTTAATAGCGGTCCAACTGGGCGGTAATTCAGAAGGACACATAATCTCTGGGATAACGATGAACCGCCATTTTTTGAGCTGAGCACGAATGCTTAAATCGAGATCTTCTGCAAGAGTATCCCCATGCCATCCACCAGCCTCCTCAATACACCGCTTTCGCCATACACCGCCTGTTCCGTTGAAATGTCTAAAAAATCCCGCATTCATCCGAGCAACTTGTTCTACTTCAAAGTGAGAATCAATAGAAATAGATAGGGCTTTTGTCAAGGGGGAACTATTCTGATTAACATATCCCCATCGAGCCTGAACGACTCCTATATCATTTTCAGCAAAAAGAGGGATTGTTCGCTCTAGAAAATCAGGATTTGGTAGAAAATCTGCGTCAAAAATCGCAATAAATTCCCCTTTAGCACTCTTTGTGCCTTCTTTTAATGCTCCTGCCTTATATCCTGTGCGATTTGTTCGGTGGAATAATTTTACATCATACCCTTCATTCTGAAGTTTCGTGACTTCTTCCTTCAAGATATCATAAGTTTCATCTGTAGAGTCATCAAGAACTTGAATCTCGAGCTTATCTCTTGGGTAAGAAAGATTAGCGACATAATTTAATAAACGTTTGGCTACGTATTTCTCATTATAAATGGGAAGTTGAACTGTAACATATGGCGCTGTTAACGGATCAAAAGGCTTTACGTTCAAAAAAAGATTCTCCACTTCCTTTCTTCTCATTCCTGAAAGATATGTCCAAATGTAGAGGTTCATTCCATAGATGAATAGTAGAATACTAGCCAAGATAAGGAATATTTCATTGATATGAAATGCTAATTTTACTATCAAAGAGATAAGAGTTAACTCAGGCACCTCTAAGACTCGAATTGTCTTTATTACACAGAGTATCGTTCAGTATAAACATTACTAAAATACTTCTCCATAAGAACCCCCATGACAAGATCGCCAATAAGTCCGCTTAAAATGATGAAAGGTGCAATAATAAGCTTTATATAAAAGTATGGGTCATTTGCGTGGGCTTTAAACGATTCTGGTGATTCAAAAAGGAATCCAAATAGTCTTGTTTCATATGGGGCGAGTAGTGTCAGTGTCGTCCCAATAAACCAGAATGCAGTACCTCCTAGACCACCAACCATTTGTGGTGAGAGTTTTTGGTTCAATGGGAATTTATGTGCTGTTAAAAATACTGAAATGAGCAAGATAATTCCTCCACTCAACCCCAACACCCCAATTACGATGATATCTGAGGAAGCCTCTTGCAAAATTAGACAAATAATACCTAAGAGCCATGTTAGAATGGCCAAACCAACACAAAGTAGGACAACGAATGGTGTCGAACGTAGAAATTGAACCAAGAGAAGTGAATCGCTATTAATGCTGTTTTGTGTATTTTTTCCATGTTCAAATTCGTTATTCTCATCCAATTCATTTTTACTCCTATTTTAAGAGAAATTTTCTTCTATAACTTAGAGAAATGCGAACTTTAAGCATATCAAAGAAAGTTTGAAAAGGGGTGCGATAAGCCTTAATGTATGACTGACCGCCGCCTCGAGGAAAGTGTCGGATCGGTCGTTCTTCGATTTTTAATTGTAATCCTTTGGCAACAGGAAAAAAATGACGATGAGGTCCTCCAAGGTTAAGTCTTGATATACAACTGAAAATCCTTAAAAAATCCTCTTTACGGAATGCCTTAAAGCCAGAGTTGTGATCACGAATTTTTGTATCAAAAAGAAAACGCATAAGAAAATTATATCCTGATGAAAGAATAAAACGGTGGATTCGATCACTTCTATTGATTCTCCACCCATTTACGACTGAAGCTCCTTCCTTCAACGGTTGGAAAAGAACACGTAGGTCTTGAATTGAGTATTGGCTATCTGTCTCAAACATAACCACAAGGGATTTTGAACATGCCTTCACCCCATTAAGAAAGGCATAAGTTTTACCCTGGTTCTCTTGCTGAATCACTTTAACAAAAGGACTTTCTGCTGCAAGTTCATCAGCGATCTGTCCTGTTTGGTCAATGCTCCCATCATTTATTATAACAATTTCTACGTCTTGAAGGCGTTGGTTTTTAAAAAATTCGAGTATTTCTTCAACTACAGTTCGTAGATTCGCAGCTTCATTGTAGGCAGGGAGAATGAGTCCAACATCGCTGATGACAGGATTGCTCTCAAGAGAGAACATCAGACATTGTTGATATCGTTTATTTCTCCTGTATTCTAAATATAAAATCGTAAGAGCACCTAAAACACCACAAATGAGTATAAAGAGTGCCAGATCTGAAGAAGAACTCGTTAAATCCTTTATTTGATCGTCTAATTCCTCATGGTACTCACTTTGAAATCCAATGATTCCTATTAGCAGCCAAAAGATCGTCCAACCTGGCCATACGCTTTTTGGCTTTATAAAGGTTAATATCAGACCAATAGCGAATAATACTATAATAAAAGGAAGGAAATACACTAAGATGACCTCTAGATTGCATATATTCGAGGGAAATGTGGGGCTACGTTCGTATTTAAAAAAAATACGCACCTTTAGAGAAAACTTAAGATATAGGTATTCTCGCCGATTGGAACTATTAATGAATAATAGACAAAATAAAGGAAATTAAATAAAAGAAAAGAAGCTAGTGAGAATTAGCATCTTTCTTCATGGAGTTATTTGTAAGTTAAATGATTCTTTTCTTAGTTCCCACTCTTTTAAGAGTCCTTTTGATGTTTTTTGGAGTTTTCCTGTTCCTATTCGTACTTCTTGAGCTCTAACTTCTGTTGCTATATATGATTCCCGTTTTTGTAATACACTCATTTGTGCAGGAGTCTCCACTTGAATCTCAACCAGAACTAATTGTGTTTCCGTAAGATTAAGGTCTTTTCGCATTGATTGAAGTCTTCGCACCAGATCTCTGGCGATGCCTTCTGCTGCGAGATCTTTCGTAATCTTTGAGTTAAGAACAATACGACCTTCGGGGATTTTAGCTGTTTGCCAAGGCTCAATGCATTGTTCTTGGAAGTTAACGTCAGTTTTTGCAATTGTTAATGTCTCTCCTTTTATGTTTAGAGTAAAAGAATCATTTTGATTTAAAGTGTCTCTGATCTCTGAGCCATTTAAGGTCTTAAGATGAGTGACTACCTTATTTACTTTCTCTTTGAACTTTGGCCCTAGTTCTTGAAGATTGGGAATAATTTCGAGAGTAATATAGTCTTTCTCTTTAGAAGGTGCTTCTATGATTATTTCTGAGACGTTTGCTTGTTCAAATATCATTTTCTCGAAGAAAAATACTGTTTTTTCAATTTTTTGGCTATCTGAAAGGATTTTCAGAGTCTTCAAAGGTTGTCGGACTTTAATTGGCGGTTTTGCACCTTGTCGTGCACTAATAGATGCAGATATTATCTCTCGTGTAAATCCCATTAACTCCTCTAATTCTAAGTCTTGCCATTCGGGTTGAAACTGTGACCATTTTACCATATGTATACTAGGAAGAGCGTTGGGTTCCGCAGGCAAGAAAACCTTTTGATAGAGATATTCTGTTATGAACGGAAGATATGGTGTTAGTAAAACAAGCACATTTCTTAAAATGGAATATAGCGTTGAATAAGCCGCAATTTTATCTGGGTCACCTAATTCTATCCATACTCGTTTCCTAATAAGTTTGACATACCATCGACTGACATCATTGAGAATGAAGTTCATTATTACTCTTATACCTTCATGGATTTCATATTTATCTAAATATTGAGTTGTATCCGCTACAACGGTTTGAAGTCGCGATAGTATCCATCGATCTTCAGGTCGAAGAGTGTTCTCTATCTTTGAGAGGGTGTATTTAGCTGGTTCGAATTCATCTAAGCTCATATAGTTGGAAGCGAAAAGATAAACATTCCACATGACTCCTAAGTCCTTTTTGGCTTGTTCCAATTCATTCCATACAAACCGTAAGTCTTGCCACATCGTACTGCCTAAAACATAAGTTCTTAATGCGTCTCGTCCATATTGGGTGATAATATCCTCTGGGGCTACAAAATTTCCCTCACTTTTACTCATTTTTTTACCATTTTCGTCTACTGTAAATCCATGCATCACTACATTCTTGTAGGGATTATTACCAAAAGCAACTATCCCTGACATCAATAACGTGTGGAACCACCCCCTAGTTTGATCATGTCCCTCTAATATAAAGTCTGCAGGGTACCATTTCTCAAAATGTTTTGTTTCACGAGGAAAATGAAGGTCTGCAAATGAGGCTACCCCTGAATCAAGCCAAACGTCACAGATATCTTCTACTCGGCTTTTTTCTTCCCCGCAATCGCAAGAAAGTTTGATTCGATCCATTGTAGGTTTATGTAAATCAAGTTCTTCTGGTAGTCCTTCAACTCGCGATCTAAGTTCCTTTACACTTCCTATTACTTCCATTTCATTGCATTTATCGCAAATCCATATAGGAAGTGGAATTCCCCAGAACCGCTGACGACTTATAACCCAATCACGTAAATTTTCCAGCCAATTCCGATATCGTCGTGATCCAGCCCATTCAGGAACCCAATTGATACGTTCATTCGCTTCAAGAAGTTCATTTTTCAAATGACGTAATTTTATTATCCATTGGTCTGTAGTACGCATTATTAACGGGGATTTACAGCGCCAACAATGCGGATAGCGGTGAGTTATCTCAGTCGTCATCAACATCAATCCTTTATCCTTGATGTCCTTGATGATGATTGAATCTGCATCTTTCACGAATATGCCCTGATATTTTCCTGTTCCCTCCATGAGTCGTCCTGTGTCATCTACAGGAGAGAGCCTAGGAAGACCTGTTTCGATTCCTACATGAAAGTCTTCTTCCCCATGACCTGGCGCACAGTGTACTAACCCCGTACCTTCCTCTACACTAACATATTGGGTTGATGGAACTACACGATTACTATTCTCGAACTTTCGTTGTAATGTGACTTGGTCATCAAGGGGATTCCTGTATCGTGTTTCGACAAGCTCTGATCCCTGAAATACGCTTAATAAGTCATAATCGATACCAGCTGCTTCCATAGCTTCATTAACAAGATCATAGGCTAAAATGAGCTTCCCTTTGCTTGTTTGAATCTTAGCATATTGCTTATCAGGATGTACCATAATACCGGTGTTTCCTGGCAGTGTCCATGGTGTTGTTGTATATATAACTAAATAAGTATCTTTCTCGTCTTCTTCCTCGGCTACAGGAAACATAACATATATACCCGGGTCTCTTATCTCTCGATATTCGTCGGTTACTTCATAACCACTAAGGACTGTTTCACAACGCCAGCACCAATGAACTACTCGTTGGGATCGCCCCAATAATTCCTGTTCATATGCTCGCTTGATTAAAAACCACCCAGCCTCCATGTATTTAGAGTGAATTGTCATATAAGGAGCTTCCCAATCCATCCAGATGCCTAAATTCTCAAATTGACGAGCTAAAACGCGTTCATTTGTGGTAGCAAATGTCATGCATTCTTCAAGGAATATATCGACTCCTAATGTCTCAATATCTTTCTTAGTTTTAAGGTTGAGTTTCTTTTCGACCATTACTTCAATGGGTAAGCCGTGACAGTCATACCCAGGCTGTGCTCTCACATCATATCCATTTATCCGTTTATAACGGCACACAACATCTTTCAAGCATTTATTCCACGCGGTACCTACGTGGATTGGATTTGTTACATAAGGTGGACCATCTAAAAAGTAGAATTTCTCATGATCAACATTTTGTTGTTTAGCACTTTCATAGATATCCTTGTTTTTCCATAATTGGAGAACTGCTTCTTCTATTTGTTGGGGCTGATATCTCTTTTCTAACTTGCCTACGACTCTTTTTGACATATAAATGGCTCCTTTGTATTCACTCGCCTTCTCTTATACTTAAAAAAGAAAAAATCCAGCACAGAAAGCATAAAATAAGATTTGGATCTTTTAAAACGGGTAGAAGACGGAGAGTAATATAGAAAAGTGTTTTTCCTTCTATAGAAGGATTTGACCATCCCTTCTTTTCATTTTACACCGTCCGTTGTTGGTTATATAAACAAATAACATTCTTGTAATTTAGTTCTGTGTTATTTGGGAGGATGAAAATTGTGTTTTAAAAAGCTTGACATTTTTTTTTAAAAGCATGGCTAATTTAAGAGATAAGGATTCTAGAAAATACTAAATTTTCATGTTTCTGGCCTTTGTAATGGAAAACATGGGCAAAAATCCTAATAACATTAACCTGCGTAATAGTGAGGTTATTAGCACAGTTGTTTTCTTGCAGAACCATGATAAATAATGATTATAAGCCCAATTCATTTCAGAATATACATTTAAAAAACAAAGATTTTTTTTTAATTAACGGAGATTTAACGGTTGGATCGCGAAATTCCCCAATAACAGAGTAAACTCTTTTGAATCAAATTATAAAACGCGAAATCCAATTGAAAATAATCCTATTTCCTCTAGAAATTTCTATTATAAGAGATTTAATCCTACTTTCCGCTCCATTAATCATACTATTAGATAGAGGTTAGAACATGGCCAATAAACAAGGTTTCAATAATATTCCAAGAACCCCCGACTTTCAATCCCTAGAAAAGGATATTTTAAAGTTTTGGAAAGAAAACAAATGCTTTGAAACGCTTCTTGAGCAAAATAAAGGAAATTCTAGATATAGCTTTTTCGATGGTCCTATCACGGCAAATAATCCTATGGGGGTTCATCACGCTTTCGGTCGTACTTACAAAGATGTCTATCAACGTTATCAAGCTATGCTAGGTCACGATCAGAGGTATCAGAATGGCTTCGATTGTCAAGGGTTATGGGTAGAGGTTGGTGTAGAGCAAAATTTGGGGCTAAACAACAAAAAAGACATCATGAATTATGGCCTGAAAAATTTTTCACGCGCCTGTAGATCTCGAGTAGAAGAATATGCAAAAAAAATTACCGATCAGTCCATCAGATTAGGTATGTGGATGGATTGGGACAATCTTAGACCTAATGGGCTTGGTTCTTATTATACATTCACTGATATTAATATTGAACACATTTGGCATTTTTTAAAGAAATGTCAAGAAAACGGATGGCTGTATAAAGGGCATAAAGTTATGCCATGGTGTGCGAGATGTGGTACTTCCTTATCGCAACATGAATTGATCGATTCGTATAGAGATCTTACACACGATTCTGTCTTTCTTAGATTTCCCCTGAAAGGACGAGAGAAAGAATATTTGTTTGTTTGGACAACTACTCCTTGGACGTTAACATCGAATGTAGCTGCTGCTGTACATCCTGAGCTCATGTATTCAAGAGTTAGAGTCGGTGATGAGCTCTATTATGTTTCTCAAAACTTAAACGCTATTATTGACCCACGGGATGAAATCCTCGATCCTATTCTTGGTTCAGATATGGAAGGTTGGGAATATAAAGGACCTTTTGACGAACTTCCCGCTCAAAAGGATGTGATTCATAAAGTAGTATTATGGGAAGAAGTTGGCGCAACCGAAGGTACTGGCATCGTCCATATTGCTCCTGGTTGTGGTGCAGAAGACTTTGAACTAGGAAAAGAATACGATTTACCTGCAATTGCTCCTTTAGATGAGAATGGCTATTTTCTTCCAGAGTTTGGGGAATTTACCAGTACACATGTCGATGAAAGCGCACAAAGAGTCTTTGATTCACTCAAAAAGAAAGGGTACCTCTATAAACTTGAAGAATATACTCATAGGTACCCAGTCTGCTGGCGTTGTCATGAAGAATTGGTTTTTCGGCTTACAGACGAATGGTTCATTTCTTGTGATGAAATAAGACCAAAAATGAAGGAAGCTGCCAGTACGGTTAACTGGATTCCTGAATATGCTGGAAAAAGAATGCAAGATTGGTTAGATAATATGGGGGATTGGTGTATCTCCCGAAAACGCTACTGGGGATTACCTTTACCGTTTTATGAATGCGAGTGTGGTCACTTCACTTGTCTTGCGAGTAAAGAAGAATTAGAAGAACGCGCGATTGAAGGAATAGATAGTCTGGATTTAGCAGAAAAAGAGGGTATGAAAGATTTAACTCTGCACAAGCCTTGGATAGATGATATAAAAATCGCATGTCCTTCATGTAACAAACATGTAAGTCGTATCGCCGATATTGGGGATTGTTGGCTGGACGCGGGTATTGTTCCATTTTCAACATTGAATTACATGAAAAATAAGCAGTATTGGGAGGATTGGTATCCCAGCAACATGGTCTCGGAAATGATAGAGCAAGTAAAGCTATGGTTTTACTCACAACTCTTTATGAGTGTGACTTTGACAGGAAAAGCCCCATATAGGACTGTTGTAACTTATGGGTCTGTAGTAGATGAGCAGTACAGCGCCATGCATAGATCCTTAGGTAATGTTATCTGGTTTGATGAAGCAATTGAGAAAATGGGCGCTGACATTATGCGCTGGATTTACTCCAGTGCAAGCATTCGTACAAATCTGCCATTTGGCTACTCCATCGCACAAAACACTCATAGAAAATTCCTAAACTTATGGAATACTTATTCCTTCTTCTTCAGCAATGCTGAACTTGACGATTTTAATCCATTGAAAGAAGATCCAATTCCTGTCTCTGAACGCTCCCTTATTGATCGTTGGTTATTGAGTAAGTTGCAATTACTTGTTGATGAGGCGAGTAAAGCTATGGATGCCTATGATGTCCGCTCAGTAGTTCAAAAAACGGAATTTTTCATTGATGACCTTTCTAATGTTTATATTCGCCAGAATAGGAGCCGATTTTGGGGTAGCTCAGATAAAAAAGACGCACAGGCAGGCTATTTTACCTTGTACGAGACTTTAGAGACATTAACAAGGATCTTAGCTCCTATTATCCCCTTTCTTACAGAGATGATGTTTCAAAATCTTGTACGTTCAGTAGATCCAAATGCTCCACTTAGTGTTCATCACTGCAGTTTTCCAAAACCCAATGACAGGCTTATTGACATGGAACTAATGAAACGTTTTGATGCTACTCTGAATATCATCTATTTAGGACGAAGCGTAAGAGCGAAAAAAGATATTATTGGCCGTCAGCCGCTTCAACGTGTCCTTGTATGGTCCACTAACCCAGCTAATCTTGAGTTAATAAAACTTGAGGAATTAGAAAATGAGATTCTTAAGGAGCTGAATGTTAAAAAGCTGGTATATGTTGAGGATGCGACAAATTTAGTAGAATATGAATTAACACTAAATATGGCAATTGTAGGCCCAAAATATACGCAAGATGTCCGATTTCTAGCACAAGCTCTTGAAAAAAGTAATCCTATAGAAGTTTTCAATCGTATATCCGAATCACAACCTATCACACTAGAAATAGAGGGCAAAAAAGTTGAATTATCTCCAGAGGAAGTTATAGTTCGGTCTAATGAAAAAGAAGGCTTAGCAGTTATGGGTGATTCGAATTTCGTTGTTGCGTTAGAAACTACCTTAACAGAGGCGTTAATTCAGGAAGGCCTTGCGCGGACACTTGTACGACACATCCAAAATCTACGAAAAGAAAAGGACTTTCATGTCGCAGATCAGATCGCTGTTTACTACGAGACTGTTGACGATCAACTTCTAAAAACAATTGAGATACATAAAGAGTATATCAGTACAGAAACATTGGCAACGACTTTTGATACTTTTGACAAAGCTCCCGTGAACTTATCTGTTGATGAAGTGATTATCAAGAAAAAATCGGTGAATCTCAAAATCCAGCAAATTTCTTAAGTTTAACGACCTTTTTCACGTAAATCTTCCTATTAATCTTGGTACAAATGAAGAAATTGCTTGAAAACTGATAATGAAATTATTTTTTATAGTAATAATTAAGATTAAACTAGAAAAAAGAAGAAGCTTCGGTCTTTCAATAGATATGATTTTCTCTTCCCAATTCTTGGTGATAATAAATATGAGTAGTGATCCTCAAAAGAAACTAAACTTACGGGTTGCTGAAGCTATTAGCTCCGATCTCCGAAGAGACCTTGTGGGTCGCGGCCTCGTTAGGATAGATACTGCTGCAATGAAACAGATTTCAATTTCCACAGGTGATATTGTAGAGATTCAGGGGAAAAAGAAAACAGGTGCAATAGCCATCCCAAGCCGTCCCGAAGATAAGGGGAAAGGGCTTATTCGAATGGATGGTCTTATTCGTACTAATGCGGGTGCAGGTATTGGAGAAAATGTACAAGTTACCAAAATTTCTTCTGTGTCTCCCGCTAGAAGTATTGCAGTTGCTCCAGCTGATCCTAATCTACGTCTATCTGGGTCGGGAGATCACATTAGAAAGGTTTTAACAAACCGTCCCGTCACAACTGGGGATATTCTATCGATTAATGCACCTATTCGCCGACAACCCATGAACATGCCAGCAGATATCGGAGAATTCTTTGACCGTTTTGCCAATATGCCTCATTATGCTTTAGGGGAGGTTAGATTGATTGTAATATCAACAAGCCCAAAAGGGATAGTTCAAATTGGTAAGGGTACTAAGATTGAAACAAAACCTTCTAGTCCTCAACTAAGTACAGGGGTTGGCTCAGTCACTTATGAGGATGTAGGTGGCCTTAGTGAAGAACTTGTAAGGGTTCGCGAAATGATTGAACTCCCGATGAGACATCCTGAATTATTTGAAAGACTTGGTATTGAACCTCCAAAAGGAATTTTACTTCACGGTCCTCCTGGAACCGGCAAAACATTAATAGCCCGCGCAGTAGCTAATGAATCCCAGGCTAATTTTATTCCGATTGCAGGTCCCGAAATCATGTCAAAATTTTACGGCGAGTCAGAGCAAAAACTTCGAGAAATCTTTGATCGAGCAGAAAAAGACGCACCATCTATAATCTTCATTGATGAAATTGATAGTATTGCTCCCAAACGAGAAGAGGTTACTGGCGAGGTTGAGCGGCGGGTGGTAGCTCAACTGCTTGCTTTAATGGATGGGCTCATGACAAGAGGAAAAGTTATTGTTTTAGCTGCTACTAATCGTCCTAATGCTCTTGACCCTGCCCTTAGACGCCCAGGACGTTTTGATCGAGAGATTGAATTGGGTGTCCCTGATAGACATGGTCGGCGCGAAATTTTAGGAATACATACAAGAGGAATGCCACTTGGGCATGATATAAATCTAGATTATTTTGCAGATAAAACACATGGATTTGTGGGGACAGATATTGCTGCATTAACCAAAGAAGCAGCTATGTTTGCATTACGACGAATTTTGCCTGAAATAGAGTTAGAAGAAGATGAAATAATTAGTTCTGAAGTCTTAGAGAAGTTATCTGTGGAAACACTAGACTTTGAAGCTGCCTTGAAACTCATTGAACCATCCGCTCTACGAGAAGTCTTAATTCAAATCCCTCAAGTTTCTTGGGATGATATTGGTGGTCTCGGAGAAACAAAAGGTTTACTTAAAGAAGCAGTGGAGTGGCCAATTAAATATCCTGAAGCATTCAAAGAAAGCGGTGTACGTCCTCCCACAGGTGTCTTGCTTTATGGGGCTCCTGGAACAGGTAAGACGCTGCTTGCTAAAGCGGTTGCTAATGAATCTGAAGCAAATTTTATTGCTATTCGTGGACCAGAAGTTCTTAGTAAGTGGGTAGGTGAGTCCGAAAGAGCAGTTCGAGAAGTTTTTCGAAAAGCTCGTCAAGCTACCCCTTCTATTATTTTCCTAGATGAAGTTGATTCCATTGCCCCTCGCCGAGGAACACGAATAGGCTCATCTGTGACAGACACCATTGTCAACCAACTATTAACCCTAATTGATGGAATTGAAGATACAAAAGGGCTTGTTTTGATAGGTGCAACAAATCGTCCTGAGCTCTTAGATCCTGCTTTGCTACGTGCGGGTCGTTTTGACCGCCTCATTCTTGTAAATGCTCCTAATGAAGATGAGCGGTTAGCTATTTTCAATGTTCATACTAAAAAGATGAATTTGGCTTCTGATGTTGTCTTAGAAAAACTTGCTAAACAAACCGAAGGCTATGTAGGTGCAGATATCGCTAATATCTGTATGGAAGCAGTTATGACATCTCTCAGGAAAGATATTCGTTCACGGTTAGTAACTCACGCAGATTTTGAAAATGCAATGAAAATTGTTCGTCCATCAGTGGATAAAACTGTGACAGACCAATATGAGAAGATAAGGGATAGAATTGTCGGAAAAGAAGTTATCAAAGCTGTAGAAGAGTTTGCAGAATATCTCTGATTTTTTTAAGAACTTACTTTAAATATGAATTTTCGTTCTCACACTAGACTCAACAGATTTTGTAAAGGAACGACTAAATAGAAAGAGGATCAAATCGTGTTCTTCCTCAGTAAAAAAGGCTCAGAAATTGCTGAAGCAATCCTCGAACAAGAGAAGGAATGGTATAACGAGTTTCTAGAAGAACTTGGAGAAGCATTAGGGTTGTTCATCCATGATGAAGGACCACCAATTGAAGATCCTGAATATACCACCCTTGCCTTTCACTCAATTCTTGATTGGGCTAATAAAGACTGGAAACCCTTTTTAAAATCTCTTTCGGGGAAATCTTGGATTGTCGTATGGGTAACGCGAGGGGGGTTTATTTTGTTGGATGCACTTGAAAGCCAACTTGATGATTTTATATGGACATACTGGAAACCAAAAGTAAATCCCCTTCCTTATGAGGATGAATCTGTGTACGAAGAGTACTCTGATCCCGCATTTGAAGATAAATTAGCCGAGTATAGCGGTTCGAAGACCTCTTTTCTTCTTATAGACGATTTAATTGTTGACGATGGAGAGAACCTAGAAGCAGTGATTGAACACATACATGAAGTAGCTGAAGAACTCGAGATTGAAGTGGATAAAACTGTAACTCTTTGTCTTCTAACAAAAATCAGACAACTTGGAGAAGCGCCCATCTATGGTGTTTTAACAGATTATAACGCCGATATTAAAGTCGCATGGGGCAATGATATGCCATCGGGGCTAGATACGCGCGAATTCTTGGATCAAAAAGAAACCATTGATGACCACTGAAGGACGTAGCATGTCTAAGCAACAAAAAAGACCATTACCTATGTATCCCCTATTATTAGTCGCATTAAGTTCCATAATCGCTTTATTCATCGCTCCCTTCTTAATATGGATAGATGTACAAATCCCCGCAAATTGGCCTGGGGACTCTGGACTTGAACATCAATCATTACTAGTTACCGATGTTTTTCTTTCTTATATACTTTTTATGTCCGTACTAGGATTGATAATTGTAGCGGTTGATAGTTTAATTCCCATATTACCTCCATTATTCTCTTTAAGACGTGAAAATACTGCCCAAATTCTCATAATTATATGTATAGGGCTTTCGGGTGGAGTTTGTTTGTTAGCATCAATAGGAGCAGGAGGATTTGCCGAGTATCAGACGATGATCAATGAAAAGAATGAATTTTATTCTTTCGGCGAATTTAAAGAAAAAGCAAGTTTTCAATTAGGGATAGGGCTCTCAATATGCATTGTAGGAATAGGATTGGCAGGATTACTACTTTTTCTTCACTATTTGATCTCAAAACATAATTGGCAGGACTTTTAAGTAAAAAGTTGGGTTTGTAATACTATTCCATCAACACAAGAAAAAGAATATATTTGAATGAATTAATGGATAACAAGAAGTATTCGTACACTTATTCTTTAAAAAAAAACATAGGAGATTCGAGTGATGCTTGAAGACGTCTGGATACTGTATTATTTTTTAGCAATGATAGGTTTCTTTATTGGTGTGACAATCTCAAAGCATTTGGATCCTATGGATCCCCTTAGTAGGGAAGTACTCGATACAATTTGTACAAAATTCCTTGATGAAAGGAGTTTCAAACCTGCTAATGTAGCCAAACTCATGGACATCGACACCCACTCTGCTGAGGAAAAGATGGACAATCTAGCGCGAAACAATATCATTAGAAAGGCCAAAAGGGGCTGGTATCGCATGGATAACCCTCTTGTGTTCCTTACCGAGCGTGATGTCATGCGAGCGGAACGTATAACTAAAAATGATAACTTGCTTTATGGTGGATATCAGGAGCCTTTCTTGAGTCATTTGGAATTCTTTGCGATTTATGGTGTCATAATTCTTACTTTAATCTTTGATGCACTGGTTGTCTTTCATGATTTTATTGGTTTTGACGCTTTTTATGAATTCCTTTATGATGAATTGCCTGATCCTAATAAATTAGATACTGGGATTAATTCAACTATTGCTCCTTTTCTGTTGTTCCTCTTTCTTTTTAGCTTAGTTATAGTCGATGCTCTCGAAAATCTTGTTAAAGCTTATGGTAGAGAGCGATACAGCGTAATAGTAGGTTCCCAAAGTGGTGTAAGTTTTGATACAAGCTATGCAGATGAATTCTCAGGTCGTGTTCCCCGAGGTCGAATCCGTGGCCTTTCATTAGATATATCCTCTGTTCAAAAGATATGGAATTATTTTGCAGGGGTTCCACGCGGCGACATTAAATTATCAGTCCCAGGAAGAAAACTACCCTTTGTTTTTAAAAATATGCCCTTCCCAAGAGAGCTATTTTATGTACTAAGAAGTGTACAATTGAAGTCATTAGGTTGGCGAAAGAAACATGCTCGAACCCTTATGATGTGGAGAGCAAATAATGTAAGTCAGATCACATAAGTTGAGAATTCACAAAAGTCAGCTCACTAGAGCTCCTATGCTTTTTTTCCTTTTTTTCCCCTAATTTCTCATATTTTAGTAAATTAGCTTATTGCTCTGTCTGTTAGTTCTTAAAATCCCTACAGAACATCTTTTTTAACGAATTATTCTAACTTGCCTGTTATTTATAAAAGTTGGATATTCGTTATGTTTATTCTAATCCAAAAAATGGCGGAACCGGCAGGATTTGAACCTGCGACATCCTGTTACGGTTGATTGGCAGTATCCCAGTCATTGTCCGAAGCCAGGCGCAATTGACGCCAAAAGCAGCTTTTTAATGGAAATTCGCCATTTGGCACTATCCATACTATGCCACGGTTCCTATTAGTGCCTGTGAAATAAATCAAATTTAGAGGTTTTAAGTTATTATCTTATTTTTTGACTCATTGAGATAATTGATATCCTCCTCTCCTTAAATCAGTACTTCGTCATTTTTTTTTCTTAATGAAAATTTATTACATCCGACATAATCCTTTTAATATGGTGGATAGCTCGTAGTAATTATGTTTGCCAACAAAAAGTTACCACGATACCCACCACGAAAAGCTTACAATAGTCCACATCTAATAAACTTTGTGGTGAAAACTCTTACAAAATTAGAGCCATTAGCCATCAAGTTACCCTCGTCTTCACATTATACACAAAAAAATCTATGGACACTTCTAACACTCGCAAGTATGACTCGTACATCGATTTCACGGAAGACAAAGGAGTTAAGAGAAAGGGGCCAGATCTGTCCTGCAGGTGAGTCCATATTACGATGGATTAGACGGGCAGATCTTGAAGAAATAACCGAAATTCAACAACTCAAATTTCATAGGTTCCTAGATTTCCTCCCTCACCCCTTTCAAAGGGCCAGAAAAAAAGGAATGGTGCTTGCGATGGATTTTCACATGGATCCCAACTATGCTCAACATCCTGGTGAGTATATCATTAAAAGTCTTCCGAAATGTAGTACCAACCAGTTTTTTGGCTTTATTAGTGTCCTCTGGCTTAATGCCCCTACACCAATTACATTAGCGGTAAAATTAGTTGCTGAACGGGGAAAGATAACACAGCTCGTTCAGACCCTTTTGGCTCCTTGGATCGCTCAAGAGAAAGTCACTTTGGTGTTAGCTGATGGAGAATTTTACATCCGAGATTTAATCAGCTGGTTTCAAGAACAGAATACTTCGTTTGTGATTCGCGCGCATTTACGAGGTAATCTTAAGTCTCTCGCTACGACCTATTTGACTCAAAGTAAAGACAAACATAAAGGCTGTATAATTCCGCATGTGATAAAAAAACGCCATACAAAGATGCCTTGTCCCATTTGTTTAGTATTATGGCAAGGAAAAGGGCAGATTCGTGTACTTGCCCTTTCAGCCAGCGCTTCACTTACGGTACAAGAAGCTAAGAAAGCTTATCAACGTCGTTTTTGTATAGAAACATACTACCGCATGATGCATCGATTTCAAGCCTTCAGTTGTTCTCAACATCCAACAATTCGCTTTGTACTTGTATCCTTTGCATTTTGGCTTTGTAACCTCTGGTGTTATTTTAAAGCACCATTGCAATGGATTAAACCTATGAGTAAACGGGTTGAAACCGATAAAACGTATACGGCGGACACTTTTTGCGAATTTGTAGTGAATTCATGGCATATTCAGGTGTTTCTGACCACAAAGCGGAGTTTGAGAGGGGGATGACGAAGTACTGTAAATAGAAGAGGATTCCACTACGGGGATATCGCTGGATTTCAGGACACTCGACAATGGACTCGCGCTTTCAAACCCTGATTTACTGTAAAAAGAGGAGAGAAAGGTAGAACAGCGACTGAAATAGGTGAACTTCATAATATAGAACCAGCATAAAGACCGAAACGGTAGAAATTCAATTTTCAGAACGCAAACCAGGGAAAGAGGCTACGATGTCGCTATCTCATCATGATTATGGCTCGGGTATTGAAAAAGCGCGGAAAATGTGTTTTGAAAAAACTTTTCTGCAATTTTTAGGGTTTTTTCTCCTTTTTCTGTAATCTTATAGTATTTTCGGTCAGGCCTTCCCCGTGGGCTCTTACGAGACGTGGAAGTAACAAGCTTTTCTCGTTCAAGTTTATAAAGAACGACATAAGCTGTTACTGTTGCTGGTTCAAAGCCAAAGCGTTCCTGGATGGCCGAACGAAGCTCATAGCCGTACTTTTCACCTTCTAAATTTAATAATGAGAGCAAATATAGCCAAAGAACTTGTTTAGTCATTTGACGCCGAAGTCGTTTGAGAGCAGGTGAATCGCTGGCTTCTTGAGAATTATTAAAGGCTATATCATCATTCATACTTTTGGTTACTCCTTTTTCTTTTATATATCTTCATCAAGAGTAACTACACAGCTTTGAAGAAAAGAATTGAAAAAGTTCATGCTTTTTACTTTCTACGGTCCTTTTTAGATCGGATACGCGAAACTCCACGATGCACAGCACAATTTACACAATAATATCGGATAGTGGTCGGCCTTGCTATTTGTGTTCCAGATTTTCTAAGCTCTCTGGCCATCATGGGATCGACGAAAGATGCATAACTAGTTTTCCTTTTTGCTTTATCACGAGGAACTCTTTTTCCGCAACTAGAACAATGTACAAAGCCTGAACGTCCCTTACCGCCTTTGCTTCGGCCACCCGACTTGCGTTTCTTTGTCAATGACTATATACTCCTTTAAGCGGCTTTTTCATTTCATGCCCTTATTTTTGTTCCTCTCCAAATCCTCCTCAAAAAAGTTAATGAAAAGTTAATCTAGGACGTATTTAATTTATTAATTAAGCATGTCATCCGATTAAATCCCAAAAATCGGCCTAATAAGTTTACGACCCGTTATAAATTAATTTTATAAAATTACTGAGAAAATTGTTAAAGTTCTCGGGAATACTCCATAAATCCCTATTTGTTTAGTCTTTAATTCTCTGAATGAAAACAAATTTATTGATTGAAAGGCTTAACGAATCCAAGGTAAATTTTCTTGTTTATCCTCCATAAAAATGCAAAAAATTGACCAATTAATGATAGTATTTAGCAGAGTTTTTTAACCTAGCAATTAGGAATAACATTAATGGTGAATATAATGGGGTTAAGGCGCATTGAAGAGCAGATCCAGAAAGAGGCTGCTATGCGAGTCAAAGGTGCACAAATGGCCATTTCTGAATTGGAAGATATGATAACCCACATTAAGGATCTTCATAAACAACTGGAAAAACTAGAAAAGAAGCATGGTCGCGATATAAAGGAAAACCCCGACGTAGGTAAACGTTTGATGGATGTTCGTCGTGAACTGGGCCTTCCTCCACAATTAGGTGTTTTCGACCGTGGAAAAATGACTCAAGAACAAATCGCAATGCAGGTTTTAGACTTAGGGCGAAGTTTGATGAGTGAAAATGGTGGAGTGATGAGTTTTGCAGAGTTGCTCACACGTCTTAATCGCAAATATGAGGGACTTATTTTTGCACCTTCTGATATTATTAAGGCCGTGGACGTTCTCAAAAAACAAAAACTCATTGTAGGGGTACGTGAACTTAAATCGGGAATGCGAATCGTGGAATTTGTGGATATCGAACTTAGTGACGATACAGTAGAACTCATGCAACTAGCACAACGTAACCGTGGCGAACTTACATTAGATCAAGCCCTTATCGAATTACAGTGGCCTCCTAATCGGGCTAAAAGAGTGTTTGAACACTTAACCAAGAAGAAAATTGCTCAAGAACAAAAAGATCTAGATGGAGTAAGATATTATTTCTATGGATTATGATTTTTCTTCTGCAAACAATATAATATAAATAAGTGAATTGAGATATAGTCAGATTGGAGTGAAAGAAGTTGCCCCCACTAGGATGGATTCGCGGTAAGAGACCCAAAAGATCAACAGAGACAGTAGCCCAGCTGAGAAAACTCATTAATCAATATACTATAAAAACTAGGGCTTTGAAAACTTTATCTAATGAACAAAAAGATCTTGCTGCTCAATTAGTGCGTGAAGGAAATCGTATAGGTGCCAGAGAGGCTCTTAAACGAAAAAAAATGTATATACAGCAACTTAATAGCACACATGGAAAAATTGCTAATTTACGTAAAGTTGTCGATACGATTCGATCGACGGAAGATAATGTAGCACTAACGAAAGTTCTACAACAAGCGGATGTCACTATTCAAGCCTCATTAGCCGAAGCTAGCCCCGAAATTACTGAAAGAACGATGGTTTCTTTGGAAGAGAGTATGGAACGAGCGAGTATGGTTGAAGAAAGTTTAACAGATTCTTCCCTTACAGATATTGGGTTAGAGGATGAATGGGAGGCACTTGATGATGAGCTTGCTGCCTTAGAAGCAGAAGTCGAGGCAGCAACTAGCACTGCTACCCCCGCATCACCTGTGACAACACCAGTTTCCTCGAAATCAACACCTGTAGCAGAGGAAAAAACGTCATCAAAATCCGATGAACTCGAAGACGAGATCGCAAAAATGAAAAAACAACTGGAAAAAGAGCTGGGTGGGTAATCGTAATTCTCATTCGCTTTTATGATTTTTCCAGCTTAATAACTACTATCCTTTTTCTCCTTTTTTCAACTTCTCTAATTCTTTCTGAAGTTCGGGATTACCAATCGCGGGAGCTGGGAGTGCTCCGATTCCTGCTGGGCCCTCAACAATCCCAGTAGCAACTTCATCTAGAATTGCATTCACTTCCTCGTCATCCCCCACCTCTGTTTGTATCATATCAAAGCCCTCATCCAGTCCTTCCATAGCAATACCAAATTTTTCCATTTCCCCTTCCATCGCCATCATTACTTGATCTAATTCAGGCAGACTGAGAGTTTGGTTTATCCCTCGCATTGCCATTACAAGCCCAGCCATATCCTTGGCGACTGTTTGCATAGCATCTGCATGTTCCAATTTGAACATAATTCCTTTGACCTGACCAGATAGTTTCTGACATCCTAATGCCATTCTACGTGATCGCACGAGGTCTGTTGCAAAAAGTTTGGCAGTATCACGGTCTCCATTTTTCATAGCTCGCTCTATCTCTTTTCGGGCCTTTTTTTCGTCCCGAACAAGCTTCTGACGTTGTCTTTGCAATTTTTTATCTACAAGTCTAAATCTTACGACCCAATCTCTGAGATTAGGTTTGGGTTTAAGCCAGCCAAAGAAGCCCATGCAAAAAAACCATCCATCTTGAATACTAACTTTATTCTTCTAATATAATACTAACATAAATAGGTTTGTGAAATAGTGTTCGGTTTATTTTTCTTAAAGTTGCTCCTATCCTTCACCTTAAAGGCTTTAGATGAATAGAGCTTTAACGCTTGAGCCTCTGCTTCTATCTATCAACGCTTTCTCGTCACATCTAGATAGAAAACGGTATTCAAGTCGCTTTTTATGTGCAACTTACTTCAATGTTCCGTTTTTGAAGTCGTGCACTATTAAATTTGCCATTAGCAATAAATGTTGCCTTAATGACGTGTGACCATGTGTTAAACTCTCGTTTAATGAAGCAAGTTCTTTGGATTCGTAAATAAAGCGATATAATCCCCAAATGTTGTTTGTCACCACCTTAATTTTATCTCCTAGAGCTTGAAAATCAATATTTTTTGTTGAGCCCCAATTATACCTATTTGTTCTTGGAGAATAGATTTTTCTCGTTATAATGGCTGAAATTCGGTTATATCGTTGAAATTGCTTAATTACTTCATTCTCGGTTTTCTCATGATGTTGTCTCAGTAATTCTATAAGCTGGTTGTCGTGAATATTGGGTTCAACATAGATTTTGCTTCTATGTTGCTTTGTGTGAAAAAAGTCGTGTAATAAGCTATATTTCAACAAATTTTGAACATGCTGGGGTAAAAATCTGGGTAATCCTTTCCGAATGCGAATTTTAGGGGACTTTTTCTTTGTGTTCAGCGGATAATTATCTATAATTGAACCTGAGTGCCATTCTACTTTTCCAAATCCTTCACCTGCAAACCTCCCAATATTTTCTATTTGAACTAATTTCAATAATTTACGTTCTGCTTTCTGTTTAGATTGGCATTTGAAGCTTAATTCTAATTTTCCTAAATAACCGATGAAACTATATGGAAACATGGGCTTCCCCACGGTAATTTTATTAATATATCTTCGTTTAGGGGCTTTTATTCTCGCTTTACAGCCTTTAAGATGAAATTTTGTGCTTTTCGTGATAAGAGGAGTTAGAAACTTACCCTGCAATTGAAGATACATACCTTTCCCACTCCTGAAGAGCAGAAAAAACCTCTTCTTTCAAAGGTTTCTCAACATTTAGTTCTTTAATTATAAAGGCGTCATTTTCATCCCAAATGGATTTTCGGGTAATTGATCTTTCTAACAATTGAAATTTCCGCACATTAATTCTACCATATCCAGAATTATAGCCCCTGCCTAACTTTTGAAGACTAATTATTACTTCTATCAAAAGCCCAAGCTCTTCAGAAGAGCACCTACTAACATCTATCTCAAACTCAAATGCCCCTGAGAAATACCGTTCTCCAAAATTTTGAGCAGAAATACCTCCAAAAGTCTTATTCAAACGATTTTCTGTAGCAATTTGGACATTTTGAACTTTAATATTGATTTCATAGGTTTTATGCGAAATTGCAGAAATAGGATGAGCAAAAACACTGATTTTGCCTTCGTTTCCTTTACTACCAAAAATTGTATGAAGAATACAGGAACCACCATTTTTTCTACAACTACCAAGTAAATGAAACCCTTCGGGTAAGAGTGGGGTTCCATCTTTTGACATTTCTTTATCTGTGCTATGACACACAGCCAAGCCTTTTGCATTGCATGTCTCCATAGCTTGATGTCGAAGACATCCACGTAAACCTTTAATCATATACGTTTGAGTTTCAACAGTATTTTTCTCTTTTCCTCGTCCATAGCTATAACTCGCGGGATATAACTTAAGAAAATGAGAATTATTGCTCCTAGGTAAGCTACCATTAAGTGGTTTTGCGATTGGGGTATAACAAAAGACTTTCAGAATTTTTTGAGGATTCTGAAGTATTTTCACACGACTAGATACCTTTTTATTTGGTTTTTTCCTCATTATATACACCTCTATAGGTAAGGAATTGGTAAGCTCGGATTTGCCTCTCAGCTTACCTCTTTCCTCTATTTTTGACTCATTTATTTGATCAAGTTTTGTTTCTATTTAATCCCAGATTTTCTCCACATTTTCTGATTAATTCTCTTAATCCAACTTTCTTAACTTCTTTTCACTTCAGTTATTTCCTATATTAAGTAAGATTAATATTTCTATTAATTTAATAATATTAATAGAAATAGTTATAAAAGTTTCCTTACTATAAATAGCTGGTGATTGAAATGGGCTCTCCAATTGGGGTTAGCAAAATTACCCGAAATTATCAAGTGTCAATTCCTCCTGAAATAAGAAAGAAGTTAGGACTAGGAGTAGGCGATTTTCTCGCCTTTATTGAAGAGGAAGGGAAAGTTCATATAATAAAAGTAAAAGTCTAAAATTTAATCTGCATTTACATAGAGTTATGTAGATTTGGTAAAAAATATTTTATTGTATATCTACAAAGATATTAATTTCATTAAAAAGTCATCCATGGAGTGTTACCGGTGTCTAGTTATGTAGAACTCGCAAAACAAAATGCAGAGACTGCTTTACGGTTAGATAATGCGGGTCAATCCAAACAAGCCATCGCTTATTATATTAAAGCTGCCGACCTACTTAACCAGGCGTGGGCTACCATAAAGGATCCTATTATGAAGAAAAAGTACTACGAAACAGCCTTGACATACATTTATAGGGTTAAAGAAATCAAACAAGGCAGTACCAAGGTTGTTGATGGTAAAAAAGGTGAAGGAGCTCCTGGTGAAGGTGACACCGAACTCCGCCAACAAGTTGCAAAAGAAATAGTGATAGAAAAACCCGATGTAGAATGGGATGATGTAGCTAACCTTGAAATGGCAAAAGCTGCCCTTACTGAAGCTATTATCATGCCTATGAGCCGTCCTGAGCTTTTTACAGGAGCTCGCCGTCCATGGCGCGGTATCCTTATGTTCGGTCCCCCTGGTTGTGGGAAAACATTTTTAGCCAAAGCTGTAGCCAGTGAGGTTGAAGCCACTTTTTTTTCAATTTCTGCTGCCTCAGTGGTAAGTAAATGGCTAGGTGAATCAGAAAAATTAGTTAAGGAATTATTTGGTTTAGCTCGTGAAAAGCAACCATCAATAGTTTTTATCGATGAGGTCGATTCACTGACTTCTGCTCGCGGGGAAGGCGAAAATGAAGCTATGCGTCGGGTAAAAACCCAACTGATGCAAGCGATTGAGGGTGTAGGCAGTGGTAAACATGACCGCATTGTAGTTATGGGTGCAACCAACCTACCTTGGGCCATCGATGCCGCTATGCGTAGAAGATTCGAAAGGAAGGTGTTTGTTACTCTCCCTGAATATGAAGCACGACTAGAAATGTTACGGATTCATACAAAAGGAGTGGAAATAGAGAATGTGGATTTCGATGAACTTGCTCAGTTCACAACAGGCTATAGTGGGGCTGATGTTGCTCTTCTCTGCCGTGATGCTCTGTTGAATCCCATCAGAGAACTTGCTGCTGAAGGTCGCCTTCAGGACAAATCGGTAAATCCCCGTTTAGTAAATCGCCAAGATTTTATAGATGCTCTCAGAAATGTCAAACCGAGTGTTGCTCCAGATGAACTCGATAAATATGAGGACTGGAATAACCAATTCGGTGTTAGTTAGATTAGGAAGAATGAATGATTAAATCGGTGTATCCTAAGGACAAATGATGTACAATGTCCACACTCGAAAAAAAGAAAGCTAAAAAGAAAGAAAAGTCAGAAAAAGACCGTACTATTTTAGATGATATAGAAAAGACTATTGTTGGGCTTGAAAAGGATACTGCTTCAAAACCTAAAACTAGTCCCCCTTCACCAAAACCTAAGGCAACTACTATTGCCCAACCAGCTGTTCCTATTACCTCTCCTCCTGTTACCCAACCTATTGTTCATCCGCCTGTTACCCAACCGCCTATTTCAAAGCGCCCGGTTAAGAAAATCTCTCCAGAAGTCCGTGAAATCCTGCCCCCTTGGATCGAAAAACCATGGCGATACATCACACCTAATGATGAAGAGATGAAACAACAATGGCTAGCTAGTTGGGGAGCTTTTGTGATGGACTTTGCTGAGGCTTCAAAGGAACCTATGATTAAAATTCGTGATATTAAGAGTGAATTTCCATTTAAAAATCCTATCATTAAAAAAAGTCTTAGTTTGGAACAATTACAAGATATTGGAGACGATCTTGAAAGACGAGAGCAAGCTAAGTGGTGGGATAAAAACAAACGGAAACTTCGAGTTTATTGGATGACTCTGAGTGAAGTTTCAGATGAAGTCTATGATTGGGCGTTGGATCACGGAATGCTCGATCTGGCCGTCTTTGATCTCAAAGAAGCAAAACAAGTTTGGTCTAAAATTCCTTCAAACGAGCTATATGTAGTTTTAACAATACTTGTTGACTCAAAAAATGCTGATTGGGCTAATAAAGAGAAAGATGCCATTCGTCTCAAATATGGTTGAATATCAGGATGACTAAAGTACTTTTATAGCCCATTACTTCAGTTCTTAACATAATGTGGGGGGTTTTGATCATTTCTATAATCCTTAGCCTTTAAAAGCAAGTTTTTGTCGTTGGCAAAAAGACTGGTTATTCATTTCAGATAACTATAAGACGCGTTATTATTGGTAAATACGTGATTCATGACAGGAAGCAGAAAAATGCCAAAGTTTCAGATCAAAGAAGTAGAAGAAATGATGCGCAAACGAGAGTATGTTAGAAACCTCGGTGTTATTGCGCACATTGATCATGGAAAGAGCACATTAACCGACTCTTTGTTGGCCCAATGTGGTTTGCTCGCAGAAAAAGTTGCAGGGGAAGCAAGAGCTACAGATACTCGTGAAGATGAGCAGGAGCGGGGGATTACTATTAAGACAACTGGGATCTCTCTAGTCCATGAAATGGATGATAACACTTATCTAATTAATTTACAAGATACACCCGGACACGTAGACTTCACAGGTGAGGTTACAGCGGCATTACGTGTTGTGGATGGGGTGATTGTCCTAGTAGACGCAGTAGAGGGCGTTATGGTACAGACGGAGACCGTTACTCGCCAAGCTCTCCAGGAGCGCGTTCGTCCTATTCTAATAATCAATAAGGTCGATCGCTTAATCACCGAAATGCGCATGAAGCCTGAGGCTGCCTATGAACGTTTTAAACAAATCATTAGAGACTTTAATAATCTAATTGATCTCTATGCTGAACCAGAGTATAGGGAAAAATGGCATGTAGATCCTCGAGATGGTACAGTCGCTTTTGGCAGTGCAAAACACCGATTTGGCCTCACTATCCCCGCTCTTGCTCGTATTTGGTCATCTCAAATGGGTAAGAGTGAAGAAGATCTTATCAAAGCTCTTTGGACGAAGAATAATTTTGTGAGTGGTATCCTAAAACCTGTTTATCAGATCTACGAAGCAACAGAGACAGGTAAGGCTGATTTCTTAAAAGACGTCGTAAAAAAGATCCACATCAAATTAGATGAGGCAGATTGGCTTCTACCTCCTCGTCAGTTAGCTAAACGCATTCTAGAAACGTGGCAGCCCGTTCATATCGCCGTATTAGACGCCGTCTGTAAACATTGCCCTTCACCCCTTGAATCCCAAAAATATAGAATGGAACCAGCTTGGGCTGGTGAAGTGGATTCTTCAGTCGGGCAAGCTATGCAGAACTGTGATGAAAACGGTCCAGTGATGATTTCACTTTCAAAAATGATTCCTATGAAAGCTAAGATCATCGTAGCTATGGGACGAGTCTTTTCAGGAACTATTAAGACCGGTGATAAAGTAACATGCCTTCTTCCTGGTTTCACTGGAGAGGGTCTTAGTAGTAAAGAACGTAGTTTCACTACTAACGTTCAGCGAGTAACGATCCTTATGGGTAAAGATACAGAGCAAGTTTCAAGTGGAGTTCCAGCTGGGAATATCGTTGCCCTATATGGTCTTCGAGGCGCTTTATCATCTTCTACGGTAACTACTGTTGAAGAAAATCAGGTTCCTTTCCGTGCTCTGACATTTGCTGTAGAACCTGTTGTTACAATTGCTATAGAGTCCAAAAGTCCCTTGGATCTGCCTAAATTAGCTGAAGGCATGAAATTAATGGAATTGGTTGATCCGAGTCTGAAAACTAAAATCAATGAAGAAACTGGGGAGTATTTATTAGCTGGAACTGGTGAGTTGCATCTTGAGATCGCAATCAAAGACTTACAAGATATGCAGAATATCGAAATTACTCAAAGTCAGCCTATAGTTGTTTTTCGTGAATCCCTTAAGGGTCGCTCCTCTATGCAGTCCTTAGCTAAGAGTCCTAACAAACATAATCGTCTATGGGTAGTTGCTGAACCACTTGAACCAGCTGTAATTAAATCGATAGAGAAAGGGGAGATTCATTCATACACAGACAAAAAAGAAGTATCTAAAATTCTTCGATCACATGGCTGGGAAACAGCTATCTCAAGGAAACTTTGGGGTTTAGGTCCCGAAGATCTAAATGGGCTCAATCTCATCGTTGATGGTTCAAAAGGGGTTCAATATCTCCGTGAAGTGAAAGATTATATCGTACAAGGTTTTCGTTGGGGTTCTGGAGAAGGGCCTCTCTGTGGTGAACCTATGTATGGCGTAAAACTTATTGTTGAAGATGTTAAACTTCATGAAGATCCCGTCCATCGTGGTGTAGCCCAAATTATGCCTGTTGCAAGAAGAGCAACTTTTGGAGCCTTTTTATTAGCTGAACCAGTTCTCTTGGAACCGATTTATCGGATCCAAGTTCAAGTTCCCGAAGAATATCTTGGAGCAGTCTATAAAGTTATCAGCCGCCGTCGAGGTCAGATCATAGATACCACTCGCCGGGAAGGGACACCCCTGAATGTGGTAGTCGGTGAAATGCCCGTATCAGAATCTTTTGGTATGACCACAGAGTTACGCTCCGAAACTTCAGGCTATGGGTTTGCACAAATGCAATTCTCCCGTTGGGAACGTGTTCCAGGTAATCCTATGAAATCTGAAGCCGAAGGTGGCGGTTTGGCTCGTAAATTTGTCGAAGAGACTAGAGAACGAAAGGGTTTTCATTCAAATCATCCTCCCGACGCAAGTAATTACTACGATAAACTATAATCTTCCTTTTTTCTCTTTCTTTTTTCTTCTTTTTTTTAGTTTAATCTTTGATCTCTCTGTGTTTTAGCATGATTCTAGTTTAATTATTACTTTTTTTCCATTTTCTATCAATTTTAATCTTTTTTAATTATGTAATTTTCAGAAAATAACTTTCATTTTAGAAGATCGCGGAACGAGGAAGCCCCTCTGCTGCCAGCGGGGGGTAGTTCACTTTTTTAGAGAGTTTTAAATTGAACTCAAATTTACTGTTTTCCATTATAATACTTAGAGAATATATTTTGTTTTAGAATAGTCGGGCCTATGGATTAAAATAAGGAATTTTGTGCTAATGAGGATTTAAGCCATGGTAAGCGATGCTTTTTGTTCTCTCTGTGGACTCAAACTTCGAATAGTGGAGCTTTTCGTTTGTCGTGACTGTGGTGTCCTCATGTGCCCTTTCTGTTTGAATCACTCACGAAACAGAAAAAACCTTGGCGGGATTCGTTGTTCCTGTGGGTCTACTGAAGTGCGTAGTGTTGGAGTTCTCCGTAACTGGATCACTGATGAGCTTCTATCTCTTAAAAAGAGATTAAAAAAGGTTGCATATCGCCCTGTTATACTCTATCAACGCTGGGAACGTATTTTCGATGAGATGACTCTTCTCTCCAAATTTTTTGTTATTCATAGCTCGCAATTACGGGATGCAATTGAGATTATAGCTAGAAACGCGTCTTTTATTTTAGAAAACGTACGTGAATTCGCGTGTAAATTTAAAACAGAACTTGATCATCTTTCTCAATCGAAGGAATATCAAGTAGACGCTCTACTTCAAATCCGAACTCATGTACGCTATCTACAGAAACAAGTGGATGTATTTGATAGTGTTCTGAAAGAAAAACTTATAGTAGCAGAAACTGAAATAGAGCGTGCTGAGAGAAATCTAGATCATATACAAAGCATGAGAAAGAGTTTAGGTCAACTCAGCCCAATCTTAAAGACTGAACCAGGCGAAATGGTTATAGGAGTAGTTCTCGATATTTCTCTTCAAGGTTTCGGAAATAAAGCCCGAAAAGGCCTAGTTCTTGTAAGTAATAAGAAAATAAGAGTGGTAGAGCTGCAATCCTCTCGTTTTCTTCTTCACAAACCTCCACGTATCGTTGATGAATTCCCTTCTGCTGATATTCTTAGTATAACAGTTAAATCTAGAAGATTTCGAGGAGTTGCTCTTGATGTATATACAACTATAGGACATAGAATATTTACTGGATCACTAAAGGCATTACAAAATCTAAAAAACTATTTTCAACGGTCGATTGATAGAGATGGCGCTATTCTGACGGCTTCATCTCGAACAAAGCTCTCTCAAAGAAAACCATGGAATGTTACTGAATTTAAGAAGAAAATAGGGAAAATATTGTCATTAAAAGACTTAATCAGGAATACTGAAGTAAGATCATCATTTGACATGAATCTTTTTGGAAATCCAGAAGTAAATAATTCCTCACTCTCAGATCTTCTTCATCAAAAACAAGTTGCTCAGCGTTTACTTAGTACATTAAAAGAAAGTATGGCTCTCGGTTGCATTGAACCAGAGGATTTTTATTCTCAAAAAGATAAAATTGAGGAAAAAATCCAGAAAATAGATGATAGTCTCCTCTGTCTCAATAATTCAGAAAAACATTTCTCCGTCCCCTCATGGTAATCTCATCTAGATGTTTGGGATGGACTATAGCAACGTTAAAGGCTTTTTAATTCCCGTCTAAAATCATTCAGCCATCTCACGGTTTGGAGTTCGAGTTTTTTAGACATTTCTTCTCGGAGCAGCGTACCAGTTGTCTTTTTATTAAGAAAAATTATCCATTCAGTAGCTTCTTTAGTACCCCACCAATCGGGGCCTAAATTTGGGGTTGATGACAAAACACTGTGAATTTCATCAAGTAATGGTAGAATTCGATCAACAGTAGCAATAGATTCTAACCTTAGTATATCTGTTAGTTCAATAGCTGCAGAAACAAAAGCTGCAGACTTTTCAGGCAGTTTCTTTAATTCTCCGTAATCCATTTGGACGAGACTTTCAACTTGCTCTGCCTGATCTCCAGCGCCATCTACCATTTGTATTCGATCTATTCCAAGAGGGAATTGTTCTTTTAAGCCTTCTTCCTTGATAAAAGCATCTAAGTCAAATTGCACCTTTTCAAGTTCAAGTCGAGCTTGGATACTCTCCGTGAGAAGTGTTCTTAGCTGTTTTTGATATATTGAAGGGTCTAGATCTCCACGTTCAAATGTTTCTACGAGTACATTGAGAGTGCTTATAGAAGAATAGATTTTAGCCTCCAGTTTCCATCTGGAGAGTAATTGGGGAGGATAAGCTACCTTCTTCGCTCTTCTTCGGGTTCCTCTTACACTCATTCTTACGGGCACCTACTTAGACATGTGTTCACGCTTGCGTTTGACAAGAAATAGTTCCTTACTGTACCTCCGGTGTAATCGTGCATATTCGGGAAAAGATACCTCTCCTGCGGTAAACCTATCATGAAGGGATGCTAAAAGCTCACTTGTCGCGATTTCTTCACTCTCAATTTCTGTAAGAGGATCAACGACAACAGGTTCCGTATTTGCATCTGAATCTGCTGCAGGTGCCGAATCTAGCCCTAATGCCTGCCGGGTTTGCACTTTAGTCAGTTCTTCTTTTTGATTAGATATTTCTTTACGCAGGCGAACCATTTCGTCTTGCATTAGTTCCATTTCCCTGAGTTCAGCGGCAGTAGGTGAAGCTGCAGGGGGTGTAGCGGGTGTAGCGGGAATTCGTTGGCTTTCTGGTACCTTAACTGGCCGTTTCGTTGGTTCTTCTAATATTGTAGGGGGAGCACGTGTTATTAGACTCTGTAAGGATTGAATAACTTGGTAAAGATGAAAATCTGCTCTCCATGTATCTAAAATTCGTAGCGATACAAAACCATCCTCTGAGACATTGGGATGTCGCATAGGGGTGATAGCTCGAACTACAGGCGGAACATTTGGGTAGTACTCTGGAAGATAAAGATCAAATACAAATGTTTTTCCAGCACTTCGCCCCCTTCCTGGTATTTGCCCGCGCCACTGGGTTAAAGAGCTCCCAATGGGGTTGAATCCTGGTGTTCGTGAGTAAACGAGTTGGGCTTCGCGAGCGACAGTTAAATCATCGACCATACTTAGTATCTCCTCGCCATTTCTTAATTACACTTGATATTTGTATTCTTATCTTCAACAAATAAGAAGATATGCAAATCAGTTGACCCAACAGTTGGTAGAAATTATCTATTTTTTGATCTCTTAATTATTAAAGTCAAATTAATCGGTTTATTTTATAAACAGAAAATTTAATTCAGCGTAACTAAGAAAATATGTTTAAAAAGCTGATAAAAGCTCTAATAATTGAGGTATACAATTAAATTGGAAATAATTTCATGTGGTGGGGGCACAGAAGTCGGGAGAAGTTGTTTTATTATACGCGATCGGGATAGAGCCGTGGTACTCGATGCTGGGATCAAACTCCAGCCCAGAAGAAGAAAAAAGAAATCAATACCTCCTCGTGGCTTCAGAAAATATGAAGAAGAGATTGTAGCAGTCCTTGTATCTCATGCCCACTTAGATCATTCGGGTTTCGTTCCTGCACTTTTTAAGAATCACTCAGAAGCCAAGGTTCACATGACAGAACCTACCCTTGATATTGTACAAGAGTTATGGAAGGATCATTTAAAAATTGAAGGAACTAATCATTTTAATAAAAGGGATATCGCATCTACAAAAAAGGCTACGATTACACATCGGTATTCTGAGCCGTTTCGTGTTACAGATGGAATAACGGCCTATTTCGAGGATGCCGGTCATGTTTTAGGAGCTGCTAGCATAGTTCTGGATTGGGATGGACAACGAATTTTTTACTCTGGTGATATTTCTAATGCAAAAACGCCCTTTCACGACCCTGTCAAGATTCCAGAACCGAATTCAATTGATGTTATGATAACAGAAACAACTAATGGAAATAGAATGATACCGAGTCGTAAAGAGGTGTTTTCAGATCTTACCAAAGCTTTATTAAAAATTTATTCTCGGAAGGCAAAAGCTTTGATCCCTTCATTCGCTCTCGGACGTTCTCAGGAGATTGAAGCCTTTTTGATTCAACGGTTTGGCGATTTTCTAGAGAAATTTCCCGTTTATATCGATGGTATGATTGCTACGATGAATTCTATTCATGAGAAATATCTAGATCCCCATTGGATAAGCCCTCGATTACTTTCATGGTTAAAGGATAATGGTTACTCATCCCCTTTTAAGAATGAAATGATTACCCTCGTTGAAGATCTAGCAAAAAGGAATAGAGAAAAAGTGAGAAAACGTATTTCACGAGAAGAATCTCCTATGATTATCTGTACAACGAGTGGCATGATGGAAGGGGGTCCTGTTCATTCCTATTTACGGTATATGGACAATAAAACAACCAATTTACTTGCTATTGTTGGCTATCAAGTTGAAGGAACAATTGGTCATGATATTCAGAATGGTATAAGGCAGTTTCACATCGTATCACCTTGGAAAGAAGAATATGATCTCAATATTTCAATGCAAATTCAGAGATTTGGCTTTTCGGGGCATATTTCGAGCACAGGTCTTGAGGAATTTATTCGTTTTTCCCAACCCACTCGCGTAATAGGTATACATGGTGATCTAACCGCTCAAAAACATTTACAAGAGACAATGGGTCAGTATAATATTAAAGTTGAAGATCTCAAAGAAAATACTCCTCTAATGTTGGCCAATTAGATCTGAGTTTAAGATTAGAGGACAATTTCCAGTTTATACAAACTATATAAATCAATATCTTCTACTTAAACAAGGAATAGCTTCTATCTTTCTTCCTCAAGAATGCATTCTCTTTACGTGATTAGGGTTTCCAAATAGCTTTACCGAGATGATCTCATCATGTCCATTTCCGAATCACTAATTTGTCAACAATGTGGCGAACGTGTGCCCGGTGATTATGTTGTTTGTCCCTATTGTGGTTACAGCCTTATTCAACTTCTTCGCCAGCAAATTAAAGCGAAAGTTACTATTTTTGAATCTTGGGGAAGGATATACCGACTGCTTCGTTATCCACGTCGAACTCCTGAATGGATGAGTCAGGTAGCGACAAATGCTGATCGTAAAGGAGGGATATTCGTTCTATATCTTATTGCTGCTAGTTTTTTAACAGTAATAGGGGTTTACTTCATTAAGTTACAGGTTCCGGTCGTTGATGGTTGGGATGATCTCGTAGGAATTCTCTTTTTTATTATAATACCCATCTTTGGAGGTATAGCTTTTTGGCCTCTTCTATTTATCACTTGGTTCACTCTTTCTCTCTTCCTTTGGATGTTTGCCAAACTATTAGGTGGGAAAGGCTCTTTTAAAGAAACCATGAGCTTATTGGGTTATAGTTTAGTGCCACTTATCCCTGGACTACTACTCTCTAATTTCCTGCTCCTTTTATTCTTGCCTAACCCTTCAGATAATCCAATTACTCAAGGTGCGAGTGGTGCTGATATTAAAGCAGCTATAGCAGAAATTAACGCTGCTGGAGTAACTGACCTCGCTTTCCTCTTATTACTCCCTTTCTTAGCTTGGTGTATTTATATAGCAGCGAATGGGATTGAAAAGATTCATAGAATCAAAATAATGGAATCTGCAGGCATTGCAGGAGGAGTAGCCGCATTATTTCTTTTGGCTTTCTATATTATCTAATAGACGCCAAGACTCATCCATTTTTTCTTTATTTACCAATTAATAATTCTTCAATCGTCTTGATTGCCTAATTTTGAGTGATTGCTGATAGCTTATTCTTCTGAACCTTTCTCTTTAGGAAGAGGGGTTTCTTTTGCGGAGAAGGAAAATCGAAGCTTTTTTGGCTGGGGAATTGCCTTGTCAATGATGAATAGTGTATCGTTTTCCTGAAAAATGTTCTTCAGTTCTATATTCCCATTCACTTCAATGCTTTTCATTCGTACCATAAGTGTAGGTTCTTGGGCTTCAAAAGTGATTTTTATTCTTTCTATTAACTCATCAAATGTTTCATTATGATCTCCTATAAACGGAATCCCTTCTAATCTATAACGTGAGGAACAAACTTCACAATCTTCTCGCCGTTCTAAAGGGATACGGGTGAAAACCTCGGTCAATCCATCCCAAAAGAGATATTCGTATAAAACTTGCTTTTTCATACCCAAAATTAATTTTGTTGCCTCTTGAACCATTAATCCGCCTATTACAGTAGATACCGACACTACAGAAGGGACTTTAGGTTCTGGTTCTATTTTCTCTTTTCTTTCTCGCCCAGGTGGTGTACATGCTTTTTGAAGAATTTCCTGCCCAAGCAAAGGCTGACATTCTAAGCAGGGTGTTTCATCAGCAATAACGACCTGCAAGTTGCCCATGAAGCCATAGATACCTCCAGATATTAGTGGGATTTTCTGGTGTATAGCAACAGAATTGAGCCATCTACGGGGTTCAAAATCATCTAAACCATCAATTATAACGTGACAGTTCTTATAAATCCTGATAGGTAGGTCTTCTAATCGTCCAACGTGAGAGATTATGTTGATGTCAGGATTTATCATTTTTAATGCTCTGGCAGCAATTTTAGCTTTTGGTTGGCCAACATCTTTCTCATAAAACAGAAGTTGACGATTGAGATTCGAAACTTCAATGGTATCCATGTCAACTAGGTGGATTTCCCCAACGCCCATTAGAGCTAGATTTAACCCCACTATCGTTCCAAGAGCTCCAACACCACCAACAAGTACCCGAGCTTCCCTAATCCGCTCCTGATCCCATCCTTCTAAGATAATTTGTCGGTCGTATTTTGTCTCCAGCGGCGACTCTCCTTGAAAAGGAAGGTTTCATCCTTCCTCTCTATAAAACTCCAATTGCACGTTTAAATTGGTTTTTCTTATACCCCACCCGTTGTCCGCGTTATGAGATATAACTTATCTAATGGTACAACCCCAGCTTCTGCTAATGTCTCAAAATCATCTAGCTGCCTTCCACGAAAAACAACAATAACTGTTTGAGGTGGGATTCGTTTCTGTTCTGCAACAATACGTTTTAGCTCGCGTACAGGCTCACTTTCATCTATAGAAACGGTAATCTCGCCGCCCCCAATCGCTGAAACCACTTTAACTTTCGTTTTAACCACCATACCTCTATGAACAATTTATCCATGCGTCTATGGACTCATATTGTTATTCTTATAACAGAAGATTAAATATGTATTTGTATTTGAAAAAATAAGACATAGGTACAAGTTGTGGAGAACGACGTAGTGGCAGAAGAAAGAGAAATTCAGGTTGAATCTGTTAGTACTCCTAAAGGATCAGTTCCTACAGTAAAAGGACTCGAAAAAGTTGTTAATCAAATTTATAATGACATTCAACCTCTTGCATCCACTGTCAATTCATTTGTGGAAACAGAAAAGGATATTCAAAAACGACTGACATCCATAGAACATGAGACAAAACAAATTAAGGAGTTATTGGCAACTTTAGTAGGCTTTTTAACGAAGTTAGATCTGAGTCAGAAGCTAGACAGGCTTCTTGAAGCAACAGAGAAATTTGAAACACTACGAATTGACGCTTCAGAATCTGACCTATTGGAGGTCAGGCAAAATTTAGCCTCAATTCTTGTTGATCTCAAGAAAGAGGCTAGTATAAGTAACATAACTACAACTGAAGAATGAATTAGAAGTTCCGATGGTGATTGTCTTGGCTTCTGATGATAAACTAAAAGTTCCTAAAAGGTCATTCTTACAAGCCAAAAACCTTGAAGACCCTGCGGAAGCTAGCGAGATCATCAAATTTCATCCACTTTCTCTTCTCCTCTATCCTCTGTCCGATCCAGAAACAACTTCTGTAAAACTTACTCCTCAAAGTCTGGGAGATTGGGAATGGAAGAAAAAAAGAGCTAAATGTATGGTATGCTGGGGAACAATCAAAGCAGATGATAAAAAAGTCGTAAGCTGCGCATCATGTGGTCGTAAAGCGCATAAACCGCATATTCAGAGTTGGCTGAGATCCAAAAAAGTGTGTCCTTCTTGTCGAGCTCCCTGGCAATATGGGTCCGATAACTGAACCAGGTTAGTTAGAATAGTTTTAGTCGGTCATATTTATATCATACCAATAAATCAATCATTCCTCCAATCACTTCTAAAAAATAACTGAAATCCAAAAGAATTGTAGGAGACAAGAGTAATGGGACGTATGACTGACACACTGGCCTATCCAATTCGTTTTATATTTTGGTTTGCTTGCTTTATATTAGCTATAATTTTAAAACTTGTAAGCTGGGTAATAAGCGTTGCCTCTATGGGAGACGAAGCAGGTGCCACCTTTGGTGAGCGATTAACTTCACCAGGTGCTCTACTTCTGTTTGGTTGGGAAGCATTTACTTTCACTCTCTTTTGGCTGTTCCTTCGTTTTATTAGTGTACGTGGCTATATCAACAAGATACCTTTGCTAGGTGGTGTTCTTTCGGCAGGTGATGCCGAAAAAATCGATGAAATAGCAAAAGCATTCTATGCGGCGGAGTTTCCCCTTTGGCGTGTAGATAAATTCGTTTGGACCTTTATCAAGACTCAATTCCAATGGTGGGATTATGTAATCCGTAGTTTTATCGTCACAATGCTGATCATGGGTTCACTGTATCTCTTTGATTATTTTCGGGGCACAGGACAAGACGCATTAATTATAGTCATTGTTATTACGATTATAAAATTCATCATTGAAATATTATGGATTGGCATAGCTCTCACAGGCCATGGCGTCTACATGCACGCCCCATCACACCGAGTGCTTCTTGGATTTTTAATTATTGTCCTTGGGATTATTCTTGCAATCTTCTGGCTAGGTACTATCGCTTGATTCTCTGTATTAGCTCTCTAGAAGTATTAATCCATAAACCAAGGACTCGTAGGAATAAAATCGACATCTAAAGAGATCCAACGGCGAGATTTCTTATCTACAGAGTGTTCGATAAGCAATCGAAGATAACAAAATGATTCTTCCTCAAATGAATAGATGTCCCGTATTTCTGCTTGTTCAATTCTAAACCCCAATTGACCTTGATCTGTTATACTCCCAGTCATACTGGAGTATACAAGCACCTCTGTTTCACTTTTTGGTATAATACTATCGATTGCAGTGATTAGAGCTTGAAAATCACTTTCAGTGTTGATAGAAAAAAAATTGTAAGATAGAACAAACACTCCTCCTCGGGTTTTTATGCTAGGACCCGTTTTTTCAGTAAGATGAAGAGTGGATATCGTTTCTTCTGTTGTTTGAAGAATCAATTGAAGAAGAGATGGAAGTTTCTCTAAGGTAGATGGCATTGTTAATCCACAAAAGAATTCCTTTAAGAATCCGATTATTTTTTTTGCTTTTTTAGAAGAATGTCCTTAAGAGCGGTTGTGTCGCTATAAGGACTAGGATTAAGCTACATCACTAAGATTTCCTTCATCTAGTCGAACATAAATAGGATTGGAAGCACAATGGATTCTCACGAATTACGCGAAAAATACTTAGAATTCTTTCGGGAGAAAAAACATGCTATACTCCCTTCAGCTTCATTGATACCAGAAGATGATCCCACCGTACTTTTTACTACAGCTGGAATGCACCCTTTAGTTCCTTTCTTAGTTGGTCAACCGCATCCGCAAGGCAGTCGACTGGTGAACTGTCAAAAGTGCATAAGAACTAGCGATATTGATGAAGTTGGCGACTCTACACACTTAACTTTTTTTGAGATGCTTGGCAATTGGTCTTTAGGTAATTATTTCAAAAAAGAGGCAATAGAATGGAGTTATGAATTCTTAACTGACCCTAAATGGCTGGGTATTGATCCAGAACATCTTTCAGTCACATGTTTTGAAGGTGATGATGAAGTTCCAAAAGACACCGAATCAGCGGAAATATGGAAAAATCTAGGCATTCCTGAAGATCGAATATATTTTTTACCACGAGAAGATAATTGGTGGGGACCAGCAGGTGAAACGGGTCCCTGTGGTCCAGATACCGAAATGTTTTATGATACAGGTAAGAAAAAGTGTTCTCCAGACTGTAAACCCGGCTGTTCATGCGGCAAATATTTTGAGATCTGGAATGACGTCTTCATGACGTATAATAAGACCGTTGCTGGTACTTATGAACCCCTTAAGCAACACAACGTTGACACAGGCATGGGTGTGGAGCGTACAGTTGCGATTCTTACTGGAAAATCGAGTATTTTTGATGTGGAAACTTTAGCACCCATCTTTTCAGCCATTCAAAGACAGGCGGATATTGAAGAACCTACAGAAGAACAATTGAAAAGTATTAGAATAGTTACAGACCACATTAAAGCTGCAACCTTTATTCTAGCCGATGATAAAGGGGTTGTGCCATCTAATGTGGAACAAGGTTATATTATTAGACGATTAATCAGAAGAGCTATTCGTCAAGGTAATCTTCTCAATCTAGAATACCAATATTTCTCAGAGCTTGTTAGGATAGTTATTGATATATATGGTGATACTTATCCAGAACTCCAAAGAAATAGTGAATTTATTTTTAATCAATTAGAAAAAGAAGGAAAAAATTTCACAAAATCGTTGAATCGTGGACTTAGGAAGTTCAATCAGATATTCTCTAAAAAAGGTGAAATTACAGGCAAAGATGCCTTCTTGCTCTTCACTTCTTTTGGTTTTCCAATAGAAATGACTAAAGAACTTGCGGAGGAGCAAGGCTTAATTATAGACATGATTGATTTTGAGAAAGAGTTCGAAGAGCATCGCAAGTTATCTAGAAAATCTACTGAAGGAAAATTCAAGAGTGGTTTAGCTGACCATTCTGAAAAAACAACACGTTTACACACAGCAACCCATTTATTACAAGCTTCACTGAGAGATGTCCTCGGTGATCACATCCAGCAAAAAGGCAGCAATATTACTAAAGACCGTACACGTTTTGACTTTAATCATGATAAAAAACTCACTCAAGATGAAAGAGAAAGAGTTGAGCAGATTATAAATGAAAAAATTGAGCAAGATCTTCCAATCACCAGAAAGATGCTAACATCAGATGAAGCACGTACTATGGACATACTCGGATTTTTTGAGGAAGAATACTCAAAGCATGATAAGTTATCAGTTTATTCAGTTGGTGACTACTCTAAAGAATTATGTTCAGGTCCACATGTAGAGAGAACTTCCCAAATTGGTCGTTTTCGTCTACAAAAACAGAAAAAAATTGGAACAGGCATGATTCGTATCTATGGTTTTATTGAGGACTAATCCTCTACTTTCGCTCCAAAGTCTATTTATAGCTCGAATTGAACTTACCTGCCCCTATTGCGAGATAAATAAAACCAAGCTCCTTTAATTCATATCCATTAAGCATTCGTACCCCATCCACAATTACTGCCCTCTTTTCTTCTTCAAAACACGATTTAATATACTCAGTTGAAACATCTGCAAATTGGTCATGAGCCACCATAAAAATAAGAGCGTCAGCTTCACTAATAGTTTTAGAGTTAGCTTGTTCGATTCTTTCACACCCAAAAACCAATTCTTTTTCAACGTAAGGCTCTACAATTAATATTTCTGCCTCATATTCTCGGAGATAATTTACTAATAGTTCTGTTGGGCTAGTTCTGACGTCATCAATATTTTTTTTGTAAGTCGCGCCAAAAATTATAATCTTTGACCCTTTAACTGCTTTCTTATTATAATTTAGACCTCTTACTAGAAGATTCACTACATGATGCGGCATAAAATCATTGACTTTCCGACCAGCTATAATAATCTGTGCGTGATACCCATGCTCTCGCGCCTTTTTTACTAAATAATACGGATCATGAGGCAAGCAATGTCCACCTACGCCAGGTCCTGGGTAATATCTCCCAAAATTCCACTTTGTGACTGCAGCTTCAAAAACATCATTAAAATCAATGTTTAAATGCTCACAGACCAATGCCATTTCATTCGCAAAAGCTATGTTTAAATCTCTTTGAGCATTTTCGATTACTTTTGATGCTTCAGCTGTTTTTATATTCACAGTGGTAAATGTTTGTTGAATTTGTGAATATAATGCTTCAGCAACTTCTGTCCATTGGGCATTTATACCACCAACTACCCTTGTTACGTTTTCTATAGTACGATCTGTATCCCCAGGATTGAATCTTTCAGGACAGTAAGCTAGACCAAAATCTATCTTTGATTTTAAGCCAGATTCTTCAAGTATAGGTTGTACCACCTCTTCGGTGACACCAGGATAGACTGTGGATTCTAAAATAACTAATTGTCCTCTTTTCAGATATTTTGCAACACTAGTCGTTGCATTAACAACAAAAGACAAATCTGGTTCTTTTGCTTCATTGGCGGGAGTGGGCAGCACTAATAAGATAATGTCTGAGTTAGAAACTGCAGTTTGATAATCCATTGTAGCTTCAAAGTTACCATTTTCAAGCTGTTCAGGAAGTGTTACATGTAAGAAATCATCATGAATGGGTGAAATGCCTGAATTTATCATATCTACTTTCTCTTGAAGGATATCGAGACCAATAACATGAAAGCCTTTCTTTGCAAATATCAATGATGTCGGTAACCGAAACTCCAAACCATGACAAACTTGGACATGTGTACAAACATGGCCCAACTTTACCACAATT
>JAEOTF010000004.1 GCA_016840025.1 Candidatus Hodarchaeota archaeon | reverse complement strand
TTGTCTACTGAGGTTGCAGCCTCCAAAGCTGATTCCACAAATAATTCTCTACTTTGCTTTTCTGCATGAATTTTGTGATGAAACCTGGTCATTCCTGCTCCGATAACTGAAACTGATCTATTTAACGGCACTTGAGACTCAAGTAGGACTCATGATGAAACCCGCATAAAGTTATCGACGAACGTTAATTCGTTTCTTGTCGAATAAATTCGATTAGCGTGCTATATATAAATGATTATTCTTATTTCATTGTTCAGAAAATGTTAATAACTGAAAATAAGTTTTTAAATTGGTGTAGAGAATGAGCATTGCTTTCGTTCTAATAAATACCGATCTTGGCGAAGGTTCAGATGTACAAAAAGCACTTGAAAGCATACCTGAAGTACAGAATGTCTATGGCGTTTACGGCGTATATGATTTTGTTGTTCGCTTAGAAGCAGAGACAATGCAAATGCTAAAAGACGTTATTACAACAAAAATTAGACGATTAAATCATGTGCGATCTACTCTTACGATGATTGTAGTAGATTAAACTATAAACCTAATCCCTCTTTTTATACGGTAAATAATAACCTAATTCTTTCATCAAATCAAGTACTTTATTAACACTTTCTTCGACAGTTTCCTTATCAGTATCTACAACAAGTTCAGGGTTTTTAGGAGCCTCATACGGATCATCAATTCCGGTAAAATTTTGGATCTTTCCAGCTAAAGCTTTCTTGTACATTCCTTTCACATCTCTTTCAATACAGACCTCTAAAGGAGCTCTTACATAGACTTCTATAAAATTCCCAATCTCTTCTCTTGTTTTCTGTCTTCTCTCAATATAAGGACTTACAAATGTAGCTAGAACTATTACACCATTTCTTGTTAATAATTTAGCAACAAATGTAACACGCTTTATATTCTCGTTTCTATCTTCATTGCTGAAACCTAGATCACTAGTTAAATCACTTCTAACAATGTCACCATCTAATCTTTCGACTTTATATCCTTCTCCTCTCAATACTTCCCCTAATTGATTAGCTATGGTTGTTTTACCACAACAAGGAAGGCCTGTAAACCAAACAGTTACACCTTTATCCAAACACATTATCCTATTTCTACTCCTCTTTTCATATTCAAACAAGTCTAGTCATAATGTTTTATGGAATAATCAACAAGTTGTTTAATACCAGACCTTACATTCCAAGAATTTGTAAAACCCATTTTTTTCTGAATTTTTCTTAAATTATAACTGAATTTTTTAGTTTCTCCTTTTCTAGGTGACATGAAAATGCTTTTTACTTTAAAGTTCTGGATACGCATAAACTCTTCTTTGACTATTTCAGCTATCTCATTTACACTTATAGTCTCACCACCTACATTGAAAACTTCTCCACCAATTCCTTTCAATGAAAGCCCTAGCATAATCGCTTTAGATATATCCTCTACATGAACAAAATCTCTAGTATATTCTCCATCTCCATAAATAGTAAGATCGCTTCCAGTTAGAGCTTGTTTAACAAATTTTGGAATAACTGTATCGTAACGAGTAAAAACACCCACACCATATATGTTTCCAAAACGAAGATTTACTGTTTCAATACCATAATTATCATAGAACGAATCCATGATTTTTTCACCAGCAACTTTCGTTACACCATATAGATTCAATGGCCTTAACGAATGTTCTTCTGTAACTGGCATTTTTATTGGAACGCCATAAACCGATGCACTTGAACAAAAAACTACCCTATTAATATCAAGAAGTCTTGCTGCTTCAAGAACTTGATAAGTTCCATAAACATTAACGCTTACAGCTTCTTCTGGTTTATCATTACATAATACAAGCCCAGGAAAAGCAGCTAAATGGGCTATTGCATCTGAATCTTCCCAAACTTTTTTCAATAATTCAAGTTTCCTAATATCCCCAATTATCCTTTCAGCCTTTCTACCATAAGGATCATTTACAAGATAAGAATAATTACCTATCATTTCATTATCTACAGAGATAACCTCGTCACCTCGAAGAATTAACTTCTTGATAAGTGTTGAACCAATATATCCTGCTCCCCCAGTTACTCCAATTCTCATTTTTATCCCCAACATTTCTATAAGTAAAAATGCAATGAATCTAATCTGCCCATTTAATTTTTGGCATAATAAATTTACGTTTTACTTCAATTCGTTCCTTGTATTCCATTATCTTAGGAATCGTAATTCTGAGTTCCTCCTCCAAAGAATTCGTGGGTTTAAATCCCAAATTGGGAAGATGTTTCATATCAGGATTATAAAAATGCTCTTCAGCCTCTATCCGTGGATTAGGAATGTTCCAAATTTTTCCATCGAGATCAAATTCTTGAGATATTTTTGAAACTTTTTCTGCTAATTCGTTGGCACTATAACACTCATCGAACTGATTATAAACCCTATACTCTCTTTCATCAGGAGGATTCTCAACTGCCAGAGTAAAACATTTCATACTATCTCTTAAAGCCAAATAACCTCTTGTTTGTCCACCTTTACCATAAGGAGTAAGCTCATGTCCAATAACTGATTGAGCGACAAATCTATTGATTGCTGTACCGAAAACTTCATCAAAATCGTATCTTGTCAGAAGATCATCGTTTACCATATCAGATGTAACAACTCCATGAACTACTCCTT
>JAEOTF010000133.1 GCA_016840025.1 Candidatus Hodarchaeota archaeon | reverse complement strand
TCTCTTGTGTTGGATTTTTAAATGGAAGATTCTACGGTTTAGTCTGATGAGGTCTTTTTAGGTCTCAATCACCTATATAACATTCGCCTATCTCATGAAACGTCTTCAAATTAATGAAAAAAGGAAAGAAAATACCCTTTCTCTTCCAATTTCATGATCCTTTAACAGAAAAACTCCCTAATCTCTTGTATTAGTTGGTCATAGATTTTCGCCGATACTGAACCAGAATAGCTAGTAGGCTAATGAGGAATGGTAATACAACAAACTCTTGCCCTTCAAACTCGGGTACATCTGGATCAGGACCTGCAAAGCCACTTTCAGGATATATATCTAAAGTACCTACACCTGATTCCTGGGTCTCTACTTGGAAGAACACATCTGACCATCCTGCAATAATAAGCGTAACTTCCCAAGTTAAAAAGTCTAAATCTCGATATGCATCATCATAAGTGAGTTCTGCATACCCAGTTCCGTCTATATTATCAGCTAAACGCAAAAAATATGAATAAGTAACATCATCAAGTGCACCACCATAGGATACTATGATCAAGTTTTCTAAAGTATCAATGGTTTCGATCTCTGCTGGAGGATAAAACCCTTCAATTGCATCATCGTAGTGAGCGTTTGGATTCGCATACCCCGTTATTGCTAAATTTACCAACATAACTCCTAATAAGGAATACACTAATTTTCGCAAACATCCACCTCATTTTTGACATAATTTAGCTAATTATCGCTTTTATCACTACATAATTTAATTAGTTATCGCTTTTATCGCTGGATAATGTAACTAACTAAAATTATCCGCAATTCACCGATTTTGTAAGCTACGGTCTTATACTCTATTAATCTCTTGTGTTGGTTGGGTTGGAGGTTTAAATGGAAGATTCTACGATTTAGTCTGATGTGGTCTTTTTAGGTCTAAATCACGTCTATAACGTTCTCCTGTCTCGTGAAATGTCTGCAAAAGTAATAAAGAAAAGGAAAGAAAAAAACATCCTCTCTCTTTTGATTTTATGATATTGTGGAAAAAAAACTCCCCGATTACTTGTGTCAGTGTGTCATAGATTTTCGCTGATATTGGACTAGAATAGCCAGTAGGCTAATGAGGAACGGCAATATAACAAAATCTTGACTTTTAAACTCGGGTAGTACATCGAAATCTGGCCCTGCAAAGGGGAACATCTCCTCCTCGGGATACAGGTCTACAGTTGTCATTCCATCCGAAGTCTCTACCAGGAAGAACACACCTGGCCAACCATCAATGACGAGAGAAACATCCCAGGTCAATGTGTTCAAATCTGGAAACGCATCATCTTGATCGAGTAATACAGCTCCAAAACCATCTGGGTTGTCAGCTAGGTATAGAAAATACCAGGGAGGTCCAGGCGGGTCTCCGTAGGTTACAACGATCGTATCAGGGTAAGTATCAATGGATTGGATATCATAAAAGGGGGGAGGAGGAATCGCATCAACCATATCATCGTAATGGGCATTTGGATTCGCATATCCAGTTATTACTAAATTTAACAACATAACTCCTAATAAGAGATACACTAATTTTCGCATACATCCACCTCATTTTTTACATAATTTAACTAAATAATACTTTTATGGTTTAATAATTGAATTAATAATAGCCTTTTCGGTATACTTTATCAAGTATAAGTAGGGAAAACTACTCATAAAAAAAGAAGAAATACATCGTAAAGAAAAATGTGGTCACATATTTAGTAACCTGAACCGTTCTACAGGTTTTATACATCTATAGCAAACAATATACACTACCTAGCTTCCTAGGTTTGGGCGAACGATTGAAAACCTTAATATCCAACTTAATAGCGCTTACTTAGTCCTTTTCGTGGACAGCTCCGTTTAAGTATTCAACGTCTTTTGCATCTAGCCTTCCAGAGTGACGAACACCATCTAAAATCACTTTATCCGCAGTGATATCAACATTAACGTTTATCAGATCCCCGTGGAAAGAATTTTTTGACGCGATAGTAACTTCCTTGGCTTTTAATTGCCCACCAACTTCTATTGGATTCTTGCTCCTGCAACGTCCTTCTAATACAATATCTATGGATTCTTCGGCACTAATACTTTCTGTTGCCTTTACTGGACCACGTACCGAGATGTTTTTGCCAGTTGCGGAGATACATTCCAATGGTCCACAAATTGTAAGATGGTTTTCTATCTGAATTTCCTGTCCATCAAACGGTCCCATAATTTTGCAGTCTGTTGCAGTAAAGTGCCCATCGACTGTTACAGGTCCCGTTATTTTAATAATTTTCACCTGTATGTCTTGGTCGACTGTTAATGGTCCCATAACCTTTAGAACTTTCGTTTCACTGATTGAATCCGCTGTTAGTGGTCCCGTAATTTTTGCTTTTTGGGTCACCGACAACTCACCTCCAATTTGCGCTGGTCCCATAACTTTTAGATCACCATTAATCTTTAAATTTCCTTTCACAGATAGAGGTCCTAATGTTTTAAGATCTTCATCCAAAGTTAAGTCATTTTCAGACATAAAAGGTCCAAATGTCTTCATTTTATTTCACCAAATTATTTACTCCCAATAAGCTATAATTCCATTTTAATTTTCTTAATTTCTCCCGTTTTACCCTGAATCCACCTCATTTTTTCCATAAACCCTGGGGTTTACTGTACAACAATTTTTCCAATTAGGATATCTTTTTCTTAGGAAAGCATTTATTGAACTTATGAAAGAAGATGATTGAAGGATTATGGATTATCAATCATGCAGGAATCTGTGTATATAACTTTGAAACAGAAGTGATTAAAACCACAAATGCAGCATTATTCGGAGGACTAATTTCAGCTATTGACACATTAGCAAAACAGGTAGGTGGAAACAGATTAGAAATTACTTATATGGGTGATGTAACCCTTTATCATGCATATCGTTCCAGTATTTTATTTGTACTTGCTGTACCTTCCTCTGATAGCCAAGAGAAAGTGAAAGAGATTATTCAGGAGTTAATGAATCAGTTTTTTTTACGGTATGAGGAAATAATGTGGAGGACATATATGGAGAAAGTGATCAATATCGAACTCTTTACCTCTTTTGATGAAAATGTACAGTTCTTTGCGAAAAAACCAACAGTTCATAGAACCGAATCCAGAGAAGACCTCGCTAACATCTTTAAAGGATTAGTAAAGAAGATCAATCAAGACATTTAATGAGATTACTTCCTCTTTCGAAAATCTGCGCTTTGTTTGTTTTTTTTCTAATCTTCTGAAAATTATGCGTCTTTTTAACCAACTCTTTCTCGGTTCTCTGTGAATTTGGCTTATTCATTACTATAATTACCACTTTTAATTAATATCAGTTTATACAATGATTAGTAAGGTTTATATATTAATTCACAAAAAGTGAATGTTGAAAACAAACATAACGTGAATAAATAAAATAGTGGTGGTTATGATGAAAAAAGATAGAAAAGAACCATTCTGGAACTTTGATGAATACTTTAACAATCTGATTAATGAAATGAACTTACGATTCGAGCAAATGCATCGGGTGTTTGAAAAGGGTCTTGAAGAAAAAACAAAAGGTGACCCACAAGTTTTCAGTCGCAGTTGGGGTTATTCCTACCAGTTGGGCCCCGATGGAGTTCCTCGGGTACAAACATGGGGTGATACCCCAGAGAACTTCCAACTTCCCCGATTTATGGATCCATTCGGTGGTAGAAAAGCTCTAACATCCTCTACAGATCCAACAGTGGACATTATAGAAGATGAAGACGAATTTCGCATTATTGCTGAGATTCCTGGAATTGAAAAGCAAAATTTGGATATTGAGGTTACTAAGTCTCAGGTTAGAATTACAGGATCCCAGGAAGATCGTAGTTATCATAAAGAAGTCCAAATACCTGGTAAAATTAATCCTAAATCTACAAAAGTCTCATTGCGTAACGGAATCCTTGAACTTCGAGCAGAGTGGTTAGAAAAACCTAAGAAATCAAAATTAGAGTCTATTGAAGGTCATAAAGTAAAAATAGATTAAAACTAGTTCATCAATAGTCCATACTTCTAGGTCTCAATAATACCGTTGGTGGGAGGAGCAACTGTTATTTCTATTATTACTGTCTTTGTTGTCTCAGTATTAAATACTTCTGTAGTTTAAACGTCCTTAATGAATGGTTTAAGTAAATATTCAAGCTGATCTTTTTTATTGGGGATAATATTATACGCAGTCCATTTACCGCTTTCTTTCTGCTCAATTTTCCCATCAGTTGTAAATGTGATTTTTTTGTTTTCAATGAGCTTGTATTTATCTTTGAGTAGTGTCAACTGCTTAGAGATTATGGGTTGACTTTCTTCGAAAAGCTCTGTAAGTTCACAAGTACAAATTTGTTTTTCAACTAACAAAATTCTTAAGATATTCAATCGTAGGTTATGCCCCAATGCCTTAAAAAGTTCAATTGTTTCCTGATCTGAATATTGAGGGTTTCGTAAGGAAATTACTTCTTCATGTGTAAGAGAACAACAGCTATATTTTATCTCCATTCACTCCTATCTTGTCCTTACATAGACCGAACTATGATTATCGTGGTTTAGTTGCCCAGATAATCCCTGAATAAATTCCTAACTCTTTTTTATCAAACGTAACGTTGTTTTTATCACCAAGCTCTATCCTAATCTCTTTGAATCCTACCTCTTCTAACAATTTTTTGTGTTCATCCGCTGTCAAGGCCCCTCCAATGCAAGAACACCATAGATCATTATCCTGTTTCATTTCTTGAGGTAGAGGTACTTGAGCAATTACGTCTGCGTCGATTAATATACCACCCGGTTTTAACAGTCGGAATGCTTCTTGAAAAACTTGTTTTTTATCCATAGCTAAGTTAATGACACAATTAGAGATAATAACATCTGCCATTTCATCTGGAAGCCCGGTGTCCTGTATACTGGCTTTAACTAACTTTACATTGGTTAAGCCTCGTTTTTGTGCCTGTTCATGAGCTTCAACTATCATTGCTTCAGTGAAATCCACACCAATTACTAATCCCTCGGGACCTACTAGTCGTGCTGCAACAAACAGATCATGACCCGGTCCAGATCCAAAATCAATAACTGCCATTCCTTCTTTAATTTCACGTTGTAAAATTGGTTCTAAAAGGATACATCCAAAACTTACCTGCTTTACTGCTTTTTCCGATATTGTTTGGGTAGATGAACAATCACAAGTGCTATCGCAGCATGTGGAAGGCTTGCTTGGCGTTTTCGCATTTTTCAAAGCTTTAGTATAGGATTTTTGAACATCAATTTCTGAGGTTGGCATATTACAATCAAGAGAATATATACCGAAAATGGTATATATATATTTTTTGGTATATATTTTATATTAGCAAAAGAGTAAAGAATATGGAAAAATGTAGCCACAATATCTTTTATCATCCAGAGGAAGTACCGTGACTACTGAATTACTCAACCGGATTTATAATGGTGCTGAAAAGATACGTAAGACTATAGAAGTAGTTGATGAAACACGTATACAGCTTTTTCTGGATATTAAAGAGGAAAAAACCTGTATCCTAGAAATTTGCCTTTTTGAAGGAGATAGTAGCTGGATAGACATTCAACCGAGAGTAACATTTCCTAAAGGTGCATTTATTAGATCATTACTTTTTCCATTTCAAGGGATTACTCGACTACTCGGTCTTTTATCCAATTCTCCCGATTTTCCTCTGAAATCAAACCTTTTGAAACTTCTCCAAGAATGTCATGATCTTTCTGAAGCGCGTAAAGCGGATCAACAGCAGTTTTTTCCCACCCCTGAAGATTATTCACGGGTAGTTGAAACCTTAGACCAAATTCTCGCACTAATAAAGGAAGTATGACTAATAAATGGTAGTTACACTTACTGTCCAATCTGAGAAACGTGTTCAATTCCTAAACATCACGGAACGGATACAAAAAGTTATTAGGGACATGGATGTCAATCAAGGAATTTGTATGATTTATGTTCCTCATACCACGGCTGGCATAACAATCAATGAAAGTGCGGATCCTGCTGTCCCTTTAGACATCATTGTAAAACTTGAGCAGCTTGTACCACTGCAAGGAAACTATAAACACGCCGAAGGGAACTCAGATGCACATATTAAAACTCTTCTTACAGGAAGTAGTGTTACAATTCCTCTTATCAATGGTCAACTTGCCCTTGGTACTTGGCAAGCTGTTTTCTTTTGTGAATTCGATGGCCCTCGGAATCGGAAAATTCTTATCACTTCAATGAGTTAATTATGATGGTTAGCGTATTTTTAATAGCTCAAGAGTAGAATTGCTGACATTCCTTAACATTTATATTCTATTTCCTTATCTTTATCTCCTTACAAAACTTGATATTTTAGGAATATCCTTAATTTTTAGAGGTTTAAATAGATGAGAGTAAAAAAATACTTCGTAGCTCTTTTGATTATGTTATTTCTACCGAGTTTTCTTGTTAGTTTTTCAGCAACGCAAGATATAAGGGCACAAGCTTCTGGTGAAGTGGAATGGGGTGTTGTTGTAGGTTCTGGAGAACTTTATTTCGAAAAGCCGCCGGTAAAAGGTCGTGCCTTTGGCTCTTACAGATGGCCAAGCGATTTCGACAATCCTCCACCTCCTGGTACTCCCCCTGGCAGTGGACCGTATGCGGGGTATAACGGATGGGCGTATTTCAGTAATCCTGTAGGAGGTGGATATGGTGTACCCCCTACCCCTATGACAAATGCTGCTAATCCCCCTAGGTATACCAGTGCTGATGGTACCGCTTCCGTTGGCCCCAATCCAGCTCCACCAAGATATACCGCAAATCCTTCAACCACAAGCACCGTCAAGATCGCTTTACACGCTGATTTATCGGGAAGTACCGACGGTGAAGATGGAGTAATAGGCAGTGGTGGTGTAATAATAAACGGCGCCTGTAGTGCTCATGTCTATATTTGCCCCAGCGCAGCCGATGGAACCCCGAATGTTACCCAAAGGACTGTTTTACATGAATGGGACTCATTAGCTGTAGGGACGTGGGTATCGGAACCCTGTCCTGAAGTACCAGTAACTGTCAGCCCTAATCCAGGCTTTGATACCAACTCGGGTGATGGAATAACGGTTCATCACTGTAATTGGATTATATGGGAATTTGATCTCGCTGGCCATGGTCCTATTCCTGAAATCTCCAATATGTTCTCCATCCCGTTGATTTTAATCGGAACTGGAATTGTTATAGTTATTAGTTATAAAAAGCGTTAGTGCTGCTTGAACGCTTATAACTCATCCAAATCCAGTTTTCACCTTTTTTCTATCAATATTCGTTCAGACTTCTCCATAACGCCTTTCTCTATTTTAAACGCTCCTAATTCCCCAAACATTTTTTATTGACTTTAGTCCATATTATGGCCGTTCACGTTATAATCCATAGAATTGAGAATTTTACTTTCTTGAATAAGTAGGAAAAAGTCTCTATACTTCAATAGGTCAAGCTTCAACTGATTTCATACGTATAAAAGTACCCGCAGTTAGTGCAGGAGAGTTCTATCTCCCATAGATCAATAGAATACGTATGACCATCGGTACGATGACCTATATATACTCTTTTTCTTTTTATTGGCCCCTCACAATTAGGACAGGGATCATATTCTTGAAGAAGATAAAGTAGCGAAAAAGACACGCCAAATAATATTATGAGTGGAGTAAGTAATAAAGCAAGAAGCAGGGGCATAGCTATTAAATAAGCAATGAAGATATAAATTAAAAACTCAAAGCTGACTAATCTAACGAGTTTTACTCCCATTGCATTTCGGTAATGTGCCAGATCTTGCACCACTTTATTTTCGGATTCTTTCTCACTTCACTAACAAATTAACGGTCATCGTATTAATACGTATTCATTGATTATCCTTTAGGAGTGTTCTAAAAATGTCTGAAACAGCTAATATGAGTTTAAAACCTTACGAAAAACTTGCTGTTACTCTAAATAAAATCCCGAATAGTTTTACAATTATAGAGGATGGAACAGACCTAAGATCGCTTCAATGTATTTTTACCCCAGAAGAAGCAGAACTCGTTAGTCAGATGAACTTAATGGGAGAAACAATTGAAGAACTCTCTGCACACTGGATAACTCAAAAGACTATCTCAAGACAAGTAGATCCCTCGGATTTGCTTTAACAATAAAATAAAGGAAGAAAAAATGGAATAAACTGCTCTATATTCTGGGGATATCCAAGTTTTGTGTAGTTAAGTGTCTCTAGAAAGTGTTGGAACGTAATAGCGACTTCTAAGTGAGCTGAGCTATTTTTCTCCTTTACTCGCTAGTATAACATAGATCTTCTTAGCTTCTTTAATATCAACGTATTCTTCTTCTTAACCAACAAAGAAGCGGAATAACTGCTACAATAGGAAGGAGTTCAAACCCGGGGATAGCTGGAGGAGCAGCTTTGGTCGAAGTTGTGAGGGGAATAGTTTCGGTTGATGAAGTTGTGAGGGGAGTAGTTTCGGTTGGTGAAGTTGTGACGGGAGTAGTTTCGGTTGGTGAAGTTGTGGATGTAAACTCAGGTATACTTTGAGTAATAAAGATTTCAGCAGTAAACCCCCGCTCTTCATAGAAATCAGGTACCCAGTCATAATATACTTCGACAGTCTCAAGGCGGTCGTTTATTGCAAGTGGAATAAGCTTAGCTGTAGTTTTCACCATAATCTCTGCAACACTGACATATTGGTACTCTAAGAAATTAAATATAATTTGTGTAGCATTTACTGAGTAATGAATCCCTGCATTATCTACCTGCCAATATTCAACACCTATTGTTGGATCTCCCACTGTCCAACGGGCTGTATATCCATATCCTGCACGATATTGTATGATAAAGGCGGCTTCCCAGTCTGTTGGATCTCCATCATCATTGAACATTACAAGGTAAGATAATGAAATATTATCTTCAGTTTTTGAAAAGGCTCCTTTACATTCAATAATGACATGCGAACCATCAACCGCTATTTGATGAATATCAATATACTCGGCGTAATTTCCCTTTGCCTGAGCGTTTATTGACCAAACATCGTCTTCTGGATCATTAAGATAAGTTGCAATTGTTTTTTCTGGTAAGTGAAATAGAAGCAATAATATTCCTATTGATAAAAAAAGCCATTTTCTATTGATACTTTGCATCTGTATCCAGCTCTCGCTGTTATTTCGTTTGATACACCCCTAAGTCATGTAGGTGTATCCACAATTACGTCTGATACCTCTACTCCTGTTGCAACATGAATCCAAGTGATTTTTGAATAGTTTAAAGTTACTTCTTCCATGGGAACAGCATCTGATGCCATTTCTCTAGGCATGAAAGATTGAATAGAGACAATTGTAGCAAATTCGAGCTTGATAGTAAAGTAGTGGTCTTTAGTCGTGGTTTCTTTATAGAACAGTAAATTGACTGTTAGCTCCTCATTATTAACTAATGCTAATGCTAACTTTGGGGATGATTTGTCAATTTCCTTCACTAAAATCAGTGGCTGATGTCTTCGCTCTCCTGTAGCCATTCCAGATGATGCCTCTCGTGGAGTGTAGATACTATGAGTATATTGTAAAACCCCGATTTTTCCTTCAAGACCTGCTTCAGTAACATCTCCTTGAATAAGACCCTGAGTTTCCCCTTGAACAGACAAATATAGATAGTAATTAAGAGTCGATGGTGACCTTTCAGTTTCCGGGGTGCTAGCTGTCTGAAAAATTGGACCGTTGATTGCTATAAGAATCAAGCTGCTCGTTAGAACTGCAATTAGCAGTACAAATACAAATTCCTTTCTCGTCATTTTTGAGGACATAATCTCTCTAACCTCTCTATTGGTAATCACCCCATCTTCAATTCAATATTATATTAAGGATTGTAAATACTCCATAGATGACTTATCTATCCCCAGTTAGTATAAAATATACTAGTTCTGCTTTTTCAAACCTTTCTACCTTTTTTAATGAAAAAAAATGCTATCTAATATATTTCTACAAATTTAGTGTTATTTCTCACAATTTAAGATTATAGGGATTAATGATTCCTTCTTAGAACTAATATGATTCCAATTATTCCCAGAATTGTAGACCAAACTTCCCATCCTTTTATAAAGCCACCAGATTTTCCATCTGAACTCGTAGTGCTACTCATTATCTGTGTTGTTACCTTGGTGGTGGGTGTGGTAGTGGTAGTAGTAGTAGTTGAAGCTAGTGATGTGGTGGAAGTAATTGGTGTTACTGGAGGCATAACCTGAATGATAATTGTTATCTCTTTTATGGGCATATTTTCCACAAAATTAACTGTTAGAAGTAGATAGGAATCCCTTAAAAATTCATCTATTGCACGAATTCTTATAATGGAGCCATTAGTAATAGTGGAGATCTGAAATTGGAACGAATAGATGCCCATCAGAAATGATGTGGGTAGCCAAGTCCCATCAGGTAATAAATAGTCAACATCTGTAATAATTGCTTGGGAATACACCTGTAGATTAACCTTGATCACATCATCTATCTTACAATAGTCAATGAGTGAAATATCTGGTGGACTATCACCGATTGTCTGGGTTTGGGTGACATTAGCGGACGAGATAACTTGATTAAAGATCTGTAGATCTAAAATCGTTACTCGATTACCATTATCTACTGCACGGATATAAAGATGTGAAGTTAGAGTTCGATTGTCAATCAATGCCTCGTAATATGTAGTTATCGGATTATAAGTCAAGTCACTCCATGATTCTTGACTATCCAAACTAAAATCCGCTCGAATGAGCGTTCCTTGATAATGAATGCTAAATTGGAATAGAGTCAATTCTAAAATTGATTCCCCGTATTGAGGAGTTATCAAGTAAATTTCAGGGAAGGGAGCAAAAACAGTGATCGTTAAATTCTTTGTAAGGGTAGGAATACCCATGCCGTCAACAAGCAATTCTATTGTGAATGTACCAGCATTTTTAGCGATCAATGGCCACATAAATGTATGATTCTGACCTACTGTTAGATCATCAATAATTTGAAACAATGAAGTGACTGGAGCTAATTCTGTTTCATTTGGGAGTGTCAGGGTTGCATAGAGATTGTACACCCTGCTTGTACCATTATTATTAGAAACAAACCCCAACACATAGAAAACTTCACCAACATGGATTATGGAAGAAGAAGGGGTTAGAATTACTGGAAAATCCAACTCCGGTAAAGCTGCTAATTGTAGATCTGCCCAGTTTGAAGAATCATTTGCTGGTCCATAAATTTCCGATGGCCATGTCCCTGTATAACCATCTTCAGATTCGCCATCTATAGCTACTAGACCAAAACCTACTATATCTCCAGGAGAAATGAGATTTAAATCCTCGTCCTCGGCATGTACGCCTATAGGTATTTTTAATTCCAATTGATCTGTCTGCAATGCCCCACCTGACTCCATAGATTGATTTGTGTCTAATATCCAATCATTACCATCCCAGAAATAGTCATTGAGCGAAGGTAATAATCCACTAACAGCTTTTGCATCTTCAGAAGAATTGTCTAAATTCCCGTTATTATTCTGATCAAAATAGAAAGTAATCCGATCACTACCATGAATATAATCATCATTCCAATCTATTAAAATAAAAAGAAAATCACCATTATTCAAAAATTTTAACCAAAAAGTTTGATTATTACCAGGGTCTCTATAATTCGAAATAGAAAAACTATAGGAGGGACAAGCAGACCATAGCTGGTCAAGATTTCCATCAATAAAAGGCTCATCCCAAGTCCATTTGGATTGTAAAACAATTCCATTATTGGTAGGCTGAGCCGAGGAAGAGAATTCTTGATTTAGGAGTATCACATTCATAGAGAATAACAGTATTATTATGAAATTTGGGATATTTTTTTTCCTTATTTGAGAAATTTGCCTTTTCATAGATTACTTCCCCTTCCCGTACAAAATTGATCGAATGCTTATGAAGGTTATTAAATCGAAAGATAATTAAACTTAAAAACGAATCAGAGTAATTTTATACAGTGTTTTAGTTGACAGGACAGGATAGGCAGTCTCTACAACACTGTGAACAGACAAAATGACAGAGATTATCTTTAAATTTCTCTAAAAAGGGGATTTTTACTTTATTCACCTGACAAATCCTACATGATACCTCTGTCTCATAATCTTGTTGTAGTATCGCATTTATGGCCAACTTTTTTACACCAAGACCTTTTTATCACTTCATTGTTAGTAATAGTCAGGATTTCTTACTTTAATCATTCCCACCATTCTTTATAAACTTCTGAATTCGACTTTATTATCAAATAAGAAAAATTATGGAAAAAACAAACATAATTGGATTATAGTTGAAAAAATGGTAATAGGGGAATTATCCAAAAGCTAACATTTCTATCTGTTCTATTAATTTTTCCTCTTTAGATAGCTTAATGAGGCAGATTTTATTGTTTTTTAAACTACCAAGGTTCACAAGCATTGTGGTCGTATTGTTGTCTTTTTCTTTCCATGAAATTGTTTCAATCTCGGTATTTGTTTCATGTACGTGAGCTGAAATACTAAGTAACGGTTTATATTTTGTAATAAGGCTATAGAGGCCAAGTGATGCTTCATGGTAGTTATCTTTGTTAGGTAAAAGAGGAGGTGTGTGAGAAATTAGAATATCACAGGGGAACACTTTATCATACATCAAATGCACACCACTGTATAAGTACGGAGCATTTTCATGATGAGTTGTCGCGAGATGTTCTAAATCAGGTGTGTTGTTAAATAAAATAGGAAATCTTCCTTCAGGAAAAGGAACTGTCTTATTTTGGAGTTGTGGTGTTACATAATGGCTTCCACCAATACCCCCGACCTTGTAACCATTCCATTCTACATTTATTCCATGAATATACTTTATATGCTGATGAGGATCTAATTCATTAACTAATTCAATTGGATCGTGATTGCCTAGAATAAAAAAGATAGGAAGAGTAGTTTTGGCAAATATTTTGTTAAATGGTTCAAATTGATCAATGAAATCTTGATTTGTAGCGTCATCAGGGAGTGTTCTGCCATTACAGAAGTCACCAGGAAGAAGAATAACATCAACTTTTTCTTCGAGGGCTTTTTTTAGGAAGACGTCCAATAAATCATAATCAGCATGTAGGTCTCCACAAGCTCCAATATTAGCTGATACCATTAACTCACGTCATTATTCGATTATAAGAATCGTTTGAGGAAGAAGGTTGGTGAAAATCGATGGATGTTCTTGAAGCTCATCGTTTGGCTTTTCTTATTGGTTATAAAATGATAGATAAGCTAGATCCTGATAATGATGAAAAACTGTTGGGACTCCTCAAGTCTCTCAGAGCATATACTGGTAATGATGGTTTTGTTCTTGATAAATCTGTTCTTGCTTCAAGACCTTATTCAGTCATTCAAGTTTTCCAAAAGTGGGGGCAGAGCACATTAGCTCAAATGATCAATTCCGGATTCCATTGGTCTATTTTGGCAAGTCGTGCTCGATTATTACATCTCCCCGAAAGTGAACGTAAACCGCTTCTGAAAGATCAAGGGTTAAAGCCGATCTATGAATCCCTGGATACTTTTCTTCATTCTAATATGACTCATTTTGTCCTAAACTATTTTTTTGATTTTCCTGTAAAAGACATGATTACTATCATATTCTTGAAGATTTCAGATCAGATTCGTCAATCCTCGGACTTAGAAAATTTAAATCCGCACAACATCGCAAAAGAGCTATTTATTGCTGTTCATACTGCAGTTTCATTAATTGAAAGTGGAGTCATTGTAGAACCAGAACGCATTCGTGCTCATATTGATGAGCGGACATTGATCCGTAGCCGAGTTAAAGCCTTTCTATATGAAATTCCCCTTTTACTTCTAATCCCCCCTCTTCTATTACTCGGTATGGCTCTTATGAATATGGAATTCACCGTTGATGATATTGTTGTTGCTCTAGTGACTTTTTCTGGTACCTTTTCCGTTCTCGGTGTTGGAGCCAAACTATTTTACGACAATTTAGTTCCTCATATGCAAAGGCGTGTGTTATTAAATGATTTGAGAGCGCTAGGAACCGAAAAAATATTTCTCCAGGTATACGGTATAAGTAAGAAAAAGGATTCTTCGACCGATGAAGCTTTAAAACATGCAGATTCTGCTTCTTCTTATCCAATATCCAAATATATTTTGACTAGTAGGAATATAGATCCATGGAAAGAGTATGTTTCATCGTATGTGAAAAAATTTGTCAATTAGATTCGTATTGAGTTTTTCCATCTACTCAGTAGGAGATTTTTCAGAAAACCATCAATTGAGTTCAAAAGTTCATGAAGTCTTAAAAGGAAGTCTATACTTTGAAGATTGTAGTTTTTGAAGTCGAACCATGGGAACGTGCAGCGTTCGAGGAGTTAAATGCTGATCACGAGATTGAATACTTGGAGACACCATTAAATCCCGCCAATGTTAGTCAATATTCTGATGCGGATGTCATTTCAACCTTTATTTATTCAAAATTAACCACTAAAGTACTTAGCCATTTTCAGCACCTAAAATTAATCGCTACGCGTTCAACAGGTTACGAACACATTGATTTAGACTATTGTAAGGAAAAAAAGATTACCATATGTAATGTACCGACGTATGGGGACACAACAGTAGCGGAACATGTTTTTGGATTATTACTAACAATCAGCCATAAACTCTACTATGCTCTTGATCGAACTCGAAAAGGGGATTTTTCCTTAAAAGGGCTTCAAGGAT
>JAEOTF010000132.1 GCA_016840025.1 Candidatus Hodarchaeota archaeon | reverse complement strand
GTTTGTTTGTGTTCTTTGCCGTTCTTTAGTTTTATTTAGATCTCTCAGTCAATTAAGGATCATCTTCAACATTGCCCGATTCTTCATCAGATGGAGGATAAATAACCAATGAGCGAAGACGAAACTGCAAAATTTGATGAAATCACCCGTACATCAATGTTAATCTGTTCATTTTCCAGTTTAGATAAAGAAACCTATATATTGGATAATAAACCCTTTATTTTAGGCGGTGAGGGCTTTATCGAGGATAAAGTCGCCCGAATGAGTATTGAACAGGCTTTTGGCCAGTTAAACTTACCTGATTTGTTCGAGCAATTTTCATTTGTTCTAAACACCGCGTATTATTCTTCTTTCAAGCTAAAAGAAGATTTAGCATTAGCTCCCAATATTTACACTCTTAAAGCTAAAGCAGGCGATACTTATCTCCTTATGCTTATCATTACTCCATGGAGTGACATCAACATTACTACATTGTATGACGATGTTTTCAATGTGATCACGGATTACGGAGGAACTTATCGACGGTCAAAGGTAGAACTAGGAGAAGAACTCGCATTTTCTCCTGATAAACTAGATGATGAAGTGGTCAGTGCAGCGAATCTTCTTCTTAAGCGAATCTATTATCGTATCTTCCTAGAACGAACAGTTTTAGGAGGAATAGAAAAAACACGGAAACCTACAAACCTTGCCGCAGTAGTGTTCCAAGATGGAACTTTTCATGAAAGTTATCTATGCCTAGGAAAACAATGCGGGGCGCAATGGAAAAAAAAGCAAGTTGAAACTTCTAAAAAGGGTGAAGCTATCTGTCCGAAATGTAAAGAACCAGTTCATGATGCTCCCCCGATTTTTGTAGCGGATAAAGTATCATATGCTTTCCCTAAAGATTTGATCACAATGGAAGAAAAGGGAGCACCTTACCACTCACCTACCGATTTAATCTATCTATATCTCTCATCAAAATTACCCAACGAGGTACGGTTGGTTATCAACCGAATTGAGCCTGAAATCTTCTCAAATTTAGTACCACTTCCCACCAAGGCATTTTTTGAGTATGCAAAGGACGATGATGTGATGTCTCTCTATTCCTTGTGGATGCTGCAGGGAGAGAAAAAAGTAAGGATCGTCACAGGCATCGGGGATTCTAAGGTAGAGGGTGAAGATGTTATTTCGGGACTAGGAATGCGAATCTTTGTCCGTGACCTAAATGAAGGGGTAAAGAAAGGGCTTGATCGTGTTCAGATTGTTCGGAAATCAATATTACGAGATTGGCACATTAGCAAATTCATTAAAATCGGTGGGGAAAGTGCACCGGAGTCGTTGACTTCGTGGACACTATTACATGAACTCGAAGCGGAGGATGAATAGATGACATACGAACCACCACCGACAGGGCTAGTAGAGACTACTGACGAGTTTCGAGTCAAATTTACTGGACTAAAGAATAAATTAAAAACGCTACAATATACTCAGATCGATAAAATATTGGAATTAGGAGAAGAATTGGCGGAATACCCGCTTACAAAGGCCTTATCAAATGAATGGCGCCTGTTTCTCTCAAATGTTTATCTTTATGTAATTACTGAAGAGATACTATTGGTAGAACAGAATCTGTTCATCGAAGATTTCTATCTCTGGGCCGAGAAATTAAATGTCAATCTATTAAGTGAGATCGAGGACGAAGAAGAAAGAGAAAAAATCATTGAGAATGTAGTTAAGCCATATGTGCAAAGTCTCTCGGGTGCTTCCGAAATAATTCAGGAAATGATGCGTTATCTTATTTTAAAGTTGGGGATAAAGTGGGAAGAAGAATTAATTGCCAGTTATGTATTGAATGATTTTTTAAAACCGATGATGTTAAGGATCATGAATTTGGCGCCTGAAATGGATATTCGGCTTCAAGCAGCAATCGGTAAAGCAATGATTGATGAGTATTTGGATAGAAAGGAACGATTCAAGCACGGGCAGGAGATGGGTGAAGTGTATGTTAAACCATATTATGAAAAATATTTGGAATCGTACCCATTGACAGCAGGGGAAGACCTAGCCTTTGATACCGCATGGAAACTTATTTTTACACCTAGTTGGGAAAAAATACAGGAGGCAGTCAAGAACGAAGTGGCAAAGCTGCAAGAGACATTGGAAACAAAACACGAAGAGATGCAACAGCATTTCAAAGCAGCGAAGAAACATGGCAGTGTAAAGTATACAGACGATTATTATCTCAGTATGATCCAGCTAAAATTGACAGAAATCTTTACGTTGGACAATGAGATCGACACAAAGCGAGAGAAGTCGTTAATATCAGCTACAGACGTCATGCTCAGAAGAAAGATGATTGATACAACAGGTTTCGCATCTGCTGAAAGAGAAGTAATGATCAAACTAACAATTTCACTTCTCTGGGAGTCTGTCTACGAACACCCGCAAATTATTGTCCCAACAATCCAGCCAGAAGACATAAATAAGATTAGACACGTAGAAGATCCAGCAGCATGGATCAAAGAGAATGAAGACCGTCTAAAGGAAGGTTTCAAGCGATATATATTCCAAGGACTAGGATTCAATCCTGGATACATGGATATGGGGCAAGCATATGTTAGTCTGTTAAAAAAAGCCCAAAGAAGTCACTTCCAGCTTGTATACGAAAAATAAATCTGAAGAAACCGATTAAACGTAAGGTTCTAATAATCATTATAGACCAGTATTTTCGTTTTAATTAAATTTTTATCTCGATATAATCAACTGTAGTTTGAGGTTCAGGAATAGGCAATTTATCTTCTTTTATTCCTTTGATATGAAACTCAATTGCTTCATACATATTTTTTAGAAGTTCTTCTTTATTTAAACCTGTTGCTATACAACCAGGCAAATCGGGTGAATATGCCGAGTAATTTCCATTAGCTTTTTCGATAATAATTACATAGCGATGCAATAATATCACTCCTCTGGTCTTTCTAGTTGGGCTTGTTTTAATATGCTTTTAAGAGTACCAGGCGCAATATCGTGGCTAGGATGGCCCGCAATTGTTACTCTTCCACGTTTAGTGTGATGTTTGTACTGTCTATGGCTACCTTTAGTTGCCACAAGATACCAGCCGTCTGCTTCAATTAGTTTTATAATATCACGTACCTTCATACGTAATTAATCCTAATAAATATTCTTTTTATGTTATATCGTATGTTATTACGTATTATACCTGTATTCTTTGGAGCTTTTATTGTCCTTAGGATCAATGTAACTTTGATTGTTTACTAATCTAATACTTAGTATGCATTTTCCTTTTTAGAATAACTGTTATTACACGTTTTTGTTAGCAATTTAGTCATTTTTCAACCTTTTCAGCCGAGATTAATGGATAAGCTTCGAGTTCAGGACGTTTCGAGGGATCAAGTGATAATTGACGCCATTGAATGATAAGTTCATTTGCCTTTTCAGGTGTACCCACTACAAAAACAGTAAGACCTTTCTGTGCAGCTTCTAAAGTTGCTGTTATTGCACCAAACTCAAATGACCAAGAAAGATCCGCATTTTTAAGCAAGCTTAATGAAAAAAGATCAAGAACTGCTACATAATCGTGTTTAAATTGCGAATGAAAGTTTTTTAGAGAGTTAATAGCAGCTGCAGATGAGAATTTGGTTAGAGGGAAAGGGGATTCAATCAAGACAATCTTACCTGCATCCATCTCCAAGATCCCTTCGAGCTCTCCTACAACTATAGCTCCTCCGCCTTGCGCTTCTGTTAATGCTACACCTATCGAAGAAGATTTGCTGTCTTTATTCGCGTGTAACCGTCCCTCTTTCATCCAAAGACTCACTTTTTCACCACGATTGATGGTAGTCTCAGAAAGTGCAGTACAACGTCTTACAATTGTAAGATCTGAAGAAACCTGATCAACAAACTCTTGAAGATCTATCAGAGAAGCATGAAGAAAATGGACTCCTTCATTAGACCCAATATAGTCCCCCTTTCCAACTGAAACAACCAGCCCCTCGTCTCTCATCTTTATAAGATACTCCGAGACTGCTTGAATTGTGATACCGATACGTTGAGCAATGTCCTTCATTTTAATGTTAGGAGTACAAACAAGTTCCCGTAGGATCAACATTTTAGTAGCATCACTTTTTTTGCGAAGAATTGACAACCTAGTTCACCTTTTCAAATGAATAATGAGACTGATGTGATTAACATAATAAGAACAAAAAGGAAGGAATACAGGAAATTACTTTTTGTTTTGAAATTTAATGGATGTAAAAAAGATTTGTTTCCTGCAGGAATCCAACATCTTGCAAACAATGCTTCAGCAAGTTGTTGGGTACGCACATTTGTACGATAAACCAGCGGAATGATAATTGAGGATAAATGCCTTAAACGTTCTTTGATGGAACCGTCCAATGGAATCCCGCGGACCAGTTGAGCATCTATTATTTCTTCTGTTTCACGTTTAAACAAATTAATGTATCTATAGGCTCCAGAAAATGTCCAAGCCCAACGATAGGGTATTTTAAACCATATTAATGCTTTTGTTAAATCTTCTGGGGAGGTATTAAGGAAAAACCAACTGAATGCTACATTTAATGTACATAATCGCAAAACAGCAAGTGTTAGCTCCTGTTGTGCTAAATAATTAAAAATCAGGTTAATTACTATTAACATAAGCGTAGAAAATATCAGTACCATCAGAACTTGCTTCAATCGTTTATGCTGCAGGTTTAAATAAAGTAAAACGTAAAAAAACAAAATTAGAAGGAGAAGAAGAGTGTTATTAAAATAAAAAATTACGACCGATCCACTAACAAGAAAAATGAGAGCAAGACGTGGATCTACTTGATTTTTTGTAGTATACATAATTTTCTACTCCTTAAGAGCTATAGTCGAGTTTAAGAATTGAGAAAAAGTCGTTTCTTTTGCAAGCTTCCCCTTATTCTTGAGAATTTCTAATAGACGGAATTCTGTAGGCACATGAACTTCAGGAAAGCGTTTATAATGTTTTTCATGAAAAAATGCATGTAAGGACCCATGATAACCTACTACAGTATTCTTATTTTCGGTATTTTGACTTAAAACGACAATAGTATCGCTAATGCGTAATAAAAATTCGATGTCATGAGTAAGAACAAATACTCGTTGCGAATTATTTTTTAGATTATTAATATGATGAATTAGTCCTTGCTTTTCCAGAAGATCAAAACCAACCGTTGGTTCATCCAATATCAAGATTTTGGGGTTTATAATTGAAATAATGACTTGATTTAGCTTTCTTCGCTCACCACCAGAAAGAGTTAATGGGCTTTGTTCAGCCTTATCCTTCAAATTATGTTTTTCTAATAATTGATCCAGAATTTCCAAACCGATTTTGGTTTTGTCATGCTTTAACTTATTTTTTAATGTAAATAGAAGCTCTTGATAATTCGTTTCTTTAAAAAAAGCACTATATGACCTTTGAAACGTCATTGAAATATATTGAGCTCGGGTTGACGTTCTCATTGAAGTTATATCTTGATCATCCAAGAAGACATTTCCGGATGTAGGTTTTAGCAGCCCAGTCAATAATTTAGCTAAAACTGTCTTTCCTACTCCGTTTCGTCCCAAGATTCCTACGATAGGGGAAGTTCCTCCGAGATTAGTGGACAGATTTGAGAATAATTCGTAGGGAGCATCCTTGAATTTAAAAGAAAGATTTCGTAAACAAAGCTGATTTTTCATAGATTACTCTCTCCATAACTATAAATCAGGGTAATACGAAATTAATGGTTGTTCTAACCAAAAAAACTCGTTAATTCTATCCAAAAAGTCTTTAACATTGCCTTGATAGGCGAGTTGACCACTAGAAGGATTCAATGCGACTATATAGTTAGCAAGTGGTAAAAATGGTTCAATACTATGGGTTGAAATAATACAGGAATAATTCTTGAGGTATTTTTCTAAAAAAGCAAGAAACTGTTGGCTAGCGAAAGAATCTAAATGCGCTATAGGTTCATCACATAACAACAACTTTGGTTGCATAATGAGAGTTGCTAAGAATTCAACAAGTGTTAGTTCCCCTCCACTTAAGCTGTAAGGGGTACGGTGCTTCAAATTTTGCATAATGGGAAAGTGGTATCCTAGATGTTCTATATGCGCTTTAATTTTATGAGAAGGTATTCCCATATTTTCTAAGCCAAAAGCTAAATCTTGCTCGACTGTTGAGCCAATAAACTGCATTTCTGTATCTTGAAAAAGATAACCAATATCTAAATTCTGTTCTAGATAATTATGTTCGGTTTTAACCTCAGAAAAAACAGAAATTCGCCCAGTAAGGAGATAAGGAAGAAAATAAGGTATTATTCCCTTAATCATCCGTAAAATAGTGGTTTTACCTATTCCTGTCGGGCCTAATAGTAAAGTACAGCTATTGGAAGGAATTTGGAAAGATAAAGAGGTGAAAATGGGTTTAGTGTGATATCGAAAGGTTACATCCTCAAATTCTACAACAAACTGCTGATTCTTATGATTAGACATATTATCACACAGTTTGATAAATCCAGCGAAAATGTTTATTCGAACTTATTCGAAATAAAGAAATCCCTACTGGAGTTTCAACCCAACCGTCATCAAAATCATAATACTCATATAACCAGAAACTACTGGTCGTTTGTTTTAAACCATTTATTCCTTCAACAAAGAATCCTAAATCCCCGTGATATTTTCCTGAAATTGTTAATGATGAATTCATGACTGCAAAGAGTGTTGTAGTGTTAGAGAATTTCACAATTATGGGATCCCATGTAATAGGTTTATCACTTACTTTAGATTCAAATAATAAAACAACTTGAAATGAATCATTGGTTTGATTATCATTACTGCCTAAATGGGGGAAAAAACGGTCAGGATCCGCCACAAGTAGCGTTACACCTGTGGTTAATAAAAGGGAGTAAGTTAAGAGTGTTCCAAAAACAACCAATTGCGGGAGCCAATATCTTCCCAATATGTCTTTTAGATCAGGCATAAAAATCCCTACACTATTTTTAACAAATAATTAAGTTGCATTAGAGGAATTAGAAGTGTTTTCTTTAAGAGGGTTGGAGTAAAACATAAAACCAGCTAAAGTTGGAATCAAAGTAAACAACAAAGCATTAGTAGTTTCATGAAAGAGATACCAAGGAATCCCTGTAATAAAAAGCACGAAAAAGGCATCAGTTGAGGAATAGAACAAAAAGATAGAAGTTACAGTGATCATATCATATATTAGAGTTAAAATTAATCCAATGAATGCAAATAATATCTTTGTTTGTACTTTATTTGGTATGGATAAAGAATCCTCAATTCTTTTCGCATTATTTTGTTCGTTATAATAGATTTTTCCAATAAAAGCAGCTGTAATCACAGTAATTGAATAAGAAACGAGTTTAAAGGGAAGTAAATATGTTGCGACCCCGTATACGGTACTTGCAAAAAATTCGAAAACAAAGGCTGTAGTGATCATCATTGCAAAACCAGTGCGATAACCATAGACAAATGCAATAAGAAAAATGAAGAGAGTAATTGTTTCAAGATTGGGAATAAATAGCAGAGCAGCAGATGAACCTACCGCAGCTGCAGCAAACACAACAATTAGGGCATATCGGTAAATGCTCTCTCGAATATCTGAGGAAGATAAATTATCAACAGATTGAAGAAACGATTTTTTGTCGATCTCCTCAAACAGGATAGGTCTATCTGTCTCTTCTTTAGACTTAGGAAATACCACTATTTTTTCTTCCATTACCTTTTTTTGTGGATACTATAGACTATTAGTGTTGAAAATGTTAGTAGCGGAATTACACTATCATAAGGGATGATCAAGCCTGTTTCGACACTTGTTAATATGTTTGACTCAGTTATTAGCGTACTATTGTGAAATCGGAGCTCAATATAATAGGGGGTCGCAAAAGTGAATTCTGAATAACCACAAAGCAAAACACCTGTATCATAATCGTATATTAAGGTCGTATTCTGATTTCCAAGTGTTTGGTTTTGAGAATAATAGAATTGAATAGAACGACGCGGATATTCTCCTGCATCATACAGGTGATTTTCAAAAATATCAAGCTGACCTTGAGTAAATGTCCCATTAGCAGCTTTCTCTGCGGTAATTTTTTGGTAAGTCCAATTAGTATGAGCTATTACTCCAGGCATCCAAGGCCATATGGAAAGGGCTAAATTACTGGATATATCATTATTGTCTGTCGCTAAAGCAGAAACATTCCCAATGCTGAATTGACCAGAATTTGGATACGAAAAATTCGATGGATTTTCTGCAGTGATCTTGTAACTTACTGACGAATTTACTGACGCATTAACTTTTTGACCTGCGGTCCACCAGTTCACAGTGGCGTTCTCATTCCATTGTGTTAACGTCCAAAAAGTATCAGAAATCACATTTTTGGCAGGTTTAGCATCGGTTGCCATTGAAGGAGTATTAAGTGTAGTAAATATAAAAAATAAGAAAATCATTGTCAAAAACACTAATTTTTTATACATAATCTCTCACTTTATCGTATTTACTTTTGATAAGTCGCAGAAATGGAAAAAGGTTTATTGTCAATTAAACTTTATGGAATTCAAGTATACTTGAAAACTAAATCATAAAAGAAGAGGAGAGCTTAAAAGGTAGATCGGTTAAGAATAGGGTGAATAGTTCAGAAACACCAACCACTAAACTTTTAGGGTTCGCAACTGATCATCTATACCCGCACCAAGACTCAGATCTTCGATGCAAATGTTTTCGATGCAAGAAAGATAATCCTAAGTTCTCATAAACAAAATCTTATACTAAGAGTATATTTGTGATTTCACATTTTCGTGAGTAGATAAGGAAATTATGGTTTTCTCGTCAATTAAGGAAAGTTTTTTTATCTGGAGCTCAATAATAGAGAAATTTGAGAAAGTTATCATTCTTATAAGGGATTTGAAGTATTTTTATACTCATTTGCCACATTCATACCAGAGATCTCTCTCCTGATGCAAATTAAGTTAATTTAGACGATAGGGATGGAGAGAAGACAAGAGAGTGAACCCAATGCCGTATTGAGCATAAACTCGTAAATAAGGAATGGGAAATGCATGTTCAGAGAAAATCACAATGAACCACTATATAATCCCCCAACCAGAGCGGAAAATGGTGGTTTTGAAGTTGTGGTAGTAACAGCCGTTTATAAGGGAAAATCAAGCAAGACTAGGGTTACTATTCATTGTTAGAGGTTATTCTATGCAAACTTATCGCTGGCGTCGTATTTTATTACTTCTCCTGTTCGTTCTCTTGCCCGTTGCGACAGTTAGCAGCGAACAGAGTATGAAGAGCGTCTCTAATACGGAAGATAGTTCCTTTTTTGTCCTCCCGTTCATGCTTTATGGAGGATCTCAATCCAATCTAGAGCATGATATGACCCCGTTTGTGTATGATAGTCAGGGAAATATTCACTCCGTCGACGTAGCTCTAGATAAAAGTGGATATCGTAGGTTTCTTGTGCATCTCTGGACCAATTATACTTCTGGACATATTGAAAAGCGTGAGATTGATTTTTATGACGAGTTTCGGCTTACAGAACTACCGCTTTTCTCGAATAGACAAGTTGGTGGAATAGATTTTGTCTATATACTTTACAATCGGTCTTTGGGGGATACTTATGAATTTTTTCACTATTCTAGTAATACATGGGGACAGAATAGTACAACACTCATAAACAAAGTGCTAGTAAGTGATTCAAGTGACTGGGGATTTCATATTAGGTGGAACGGTACCCATCCATTTATTATTAAGCAAACCAATCTGGTATATACTAATTCTATGAATCTATCGGTATTGTGGCCTGGAGAGGGGAAATTTCGCTTTTTGGGCACTTTTCCCGGTAAATCGTTTTTAAATGGAGAAGTCAAAAATTCCAGTAGTATTAATATGTGGATAACAGGATCCCAAACTTCAGATTCTGCCCCTAAAGTGTGGGGTTGGCGTGTTAGAGCCGAGAAACTCAATTGCATTGCTGAAGAAACTTGGGAAGACATTAATCTCCTCCCTCGTCATATCATTACCGATGAAAAAGGCGGTTATTGGCTTTTAGTATCTTCTCCTTATGAAGTATTTCTACACCATCTTGTAGTAGAACCTTTAACGGGAAATTTTAGTATAACCGAAGAATATTATCAACCTCTTATAACTTACATAAGTGCCACAATACATTTGGGATTCTATAGAGATAACCCATTTATCACTTATCTAAGCGTTTCTTCGGATATGAAATCTATAAATCCAGTTCCCTTTTTAGGCTACTGGAATTCTATGCAAGAATTTACCTCTAAGGTTTTAACTACTAAATATCAGAATGCTGAAAGTATTACTCTATACAAAGCCCCAATCTGGGAAGATCAAGGCTTAATTATCCCTTTTCGTCTAGAAGACCCATCTAATGGAGACGATTTTAGAAAAAACAACCTTGCGGACCAAGAAATGGTCGGAACATATATTACATCTAATATTTCTGCTTTAAAAGAGCTTAGACCTAGTATATTTGACCTTAAGCAACCGTTATTACCATATATAGACCCATTTTGGTTACTAATAACCGCTTTAGGGTTGGCAGGTGGAGTTGGTGTAGGAATTGGTTATTGGCGCTTTAAAAAGAGAAAAATCGCGGAAAAGGTAGTGGAATCTCTAGGAAAGAGATTTTCCCACAATAGATTTCACCCTTCTTTTAAGATTTTGATTCTTGGATAGATTAAGGATTTCATCTTTGTAAGAGTTTAAAAAATATACTACATCTACAACTTCTTGAAGTTCCAGCAAACCCGCATACAACGATTGAAAGCTAAATACTACTTTTCACTCATCCTGCCTTCTATCAATATTAGGATCTTTTTACTTACTCTAATTCATTTACTTTAGATATAAACTTGAAATAACTGAGTTATGATGAGAAGAATTACTTACTCTAATTTCCTTAACCAACGATTAGGATAGGGGTTTCGCAGGAATTTCCTTGACCAACGATTAAGATAGGGAAATCGCAGAAATTTAAGTGCTATTCTATATTCTTTATATCTCACATCCACGAATAACCGAATAGTCTCGTGATGAAACCCTAGAGTATAGATAGTTAAGAAAGTAAGAATGGAGAGAAGAACGTCTAGTAAAATAAAGACGTTTAATGGAGAATTTAATTCTAATAATGTTAATACCATAGTTATCACTTGTATCGGCGTTATTAATACCATTACTATCAACATCAATACTCTTGCACCATTGTTATAATGCTGTAATTCCCATATCCAAAAGAAGTATAATGCGGTCAGGAAGGAACACACTGTAATTGCAAGGATGTTAACTGCAAGAATAGAGATAAATAGTAGGGTACAAAGTCCTCCAACTACTATGTAATGATTTACTAACACAACAAGAAGTAATTTTGTCCTTTCTCCATAAGTAAAGTTCTTATTTTGTAGTGAAACGCTTCCATTCTCTAAGAGAGGGTCGTTCCGTATGACATCATAGATATCTTTCACCCGTTCCCCACAAGTAGGGCAAATGGAAGCATTGTTATCTATTCTTACTCCACACTCCTTACAATCGATGGACATTAGTCATGCCTCGTGCCTATAGGCTAATTCGGTATATAAAAGAATTACGGAATATAGGTCATTCATGTCTTCTAGAAAGGCATTTTAGAGGAATTTAGATAAATTTAATATGGCTTAACATGGCCTTAGAAATATTATGAATCAACGCGGGTGGTTGCAGTATTTTATTAGTTTTGGGCTAGTCTATCTCCTTCTTTTTTTCTCGGTTTCTACTCGCCCTACCCCTGTAGTTGAAGGAATCTGTCATGTTGCAGTTGTGGACGTTTCTCTTCAAGTTATAGATGCGGACAGTGTTCGATTTAAAGTACTTCTAAGCTATTGGAATGCCCGTCCTGTTACCCAACGCATCATTTATGACAAATATATTGATGAGATGGGTTATGTTACGTATTCTGTCACTTTTGATAATGAAAGTATTAGTTTAGAGGAACCTCCCGTGACGTGGACTTTGTCGGGCCCTGATTATACGACAAGAACTTTTCCAAGTGGGCTTACCAATACAAGTCAGTTTGTCTATGCTCATTTTCTTAATTGTTCTATTACTAATTTTACTCTTCCTGCAGGACAGCATACATTTATTCCTGAAATCGGATATTTTACTACTGGACAAGCCGAGGGGTATGAAAATTGGAATTTACCTAGTGATCGACAGCCTATTACCCGTCATTCTTATACACTCATTGCTAATGCTTCGGGGATGTTTCCAATAGCTGAACCGCTCCCTGAGGACTGGGGAAGTGTTCTCGCTGTTGATCCATATAATTCAACTTTAATGAATACAACGGATTATACATCTAGTGTCAGCACGACCGATCATTCATTTACCCCAAGCACGATCGATCTTTCACTTACCACAAGGACGATCGATCTTTCACTTACAGCTATTCTTACAGGGGTGATTTTGACGTGGGGGTATAAAAGCTGGGCTAGCCGTCCCCGTTAATGAAAATGACAGGTATAATTTATTGCTACCGAAATACCGTTCTCAGACAGTTCAAGGAAGAACTTTCCTTCCATTATCTCTCGGTAATAATGACCATGCTGTTCAAAGTATAGTAAAAGCAAACTTAGACCTTATTTGTCTTTTCTGTTCGGTCTCAAAAGGGGTCAGATCGGGACGGAAAAAAGGTGGTAGCCACCTACGGGAGATAAGGTGCCGTGTATAGAGATAGTGTTTATTCGCGAAAAAAACAACTAGTGGAATGAAAATAACAAAAGAATAGGAAAGGAACTTCATTGATGAGGTACATTGACATCTGTTATATAAGACATCAATAGCTTAATAAATAACTTCGACTTATATTGAATTTGTTAGTTAGTAATTACCACATAGGTTGGGTGATGAATGTGTGCAAACGATGGAAATTTTTCATAGTCTCTATTTCTAAGAAGGTTCCCAAGTTATACCTTTTCCTATTTTGCCTTTTTCTTGTTATTTCCCCGTCTAAGGTCATTTTTTCCGTGAAGAATACACCTATGGCGGTTATGAGTCTTGAACTATCTCTCAAGCTGGAATTCCATGCAATGGTTGGGGAAGAAACTTTGATTAAGTTCCATGTTACCAATAAGGGCAAGATTGACTTCACCGGGAATGTAACTCTTCTCCTTGATGATGGTATGACAAACAAAACCCTCACTTCATTGTCAGCTATAGTGATAGCACGTCGTAGTACTCTCGTTTCTCAAAGAGCCATTGTTTTTAATGAGACGGGTCACTATTCTATATGGGGGATCGCTGAAGATGACTATGGTGGTTATTGGTCTGTCCATAGTTGGGTTGATGTCTATGATGAAGATCTTGAGGATCTTGAGTTATGGGTTGAACAGGAATTCAATGTAACTGTCGGAAATGAAATTTGGATTGAGTTTAGTGTCACCAATAGGGGCGAGACTGATTTTACTGGGAGTATAACTCTTCTCCTTGATAATGGTACGACAAACAAGACCCTTTTCTTCGAACCAACTATTGTGCTCGATAGGGAAGTTGGTCTTATCGGTAAAGAGTCCATAACCTTTAATGAATCGGGCCATTATTCTGTATGGTTGATTGTGGAAGATGGTTCTGGAGGTTATTGGTATACCTACAACCTGTACGAGGTCACTGGCACCATAGGACCAGATACTGGAAGCTCTTCCGAAGATGCTACCGTTTCCTCATCTATTATTCCAGGCTTCGAACTAATCCTCACGGCAGCGGCATTGTTGCTATGCGTACCAAATATTCGGCGCAAAAAAGAATAATAAACTCTGTTCTTTTCCAAGGAATAAGCCGTTTATTTATAACCAACAAGAGTTTTTCTTTCACATCAGTCTGTTCTGACGTTAATAATCATTATCATACATTATTCTCTTTAATATTTCGCATCCCCCGAGTCAATCCACTCTAAAACATAATTTTTACCTTTTAGATTTTTGAGTCCATAGTGTAGGACAACATCAAATGCAATGTCTGCAAAAACCACTTTTTGGTTAAGGACAATTACCCATTTTCCCCCGTACTTCTGAACCAGTTCGGGAAGATTCTCGTGAACCCATTAGGTCTCATTTTTAACGGACATTGAAAATCCTCATTCTTAATGTAATATTTCATATCTTAAAAGGTCTACTAATAGGTTTCAAAGATCCTTCTCAAAATGATAGGAATGTCTCTTACTCTTTTCGCAGGGATGACTTCTCCACGAGTCTCTCGTGCAATGAGATTAGCAATAAAATCGTTCTCTGGAGGAATGGTTATTAGTTTTAACCCGTGAAGCTTCCAAGCAATTTTACTTGGAGTTTTGCCTGTATTAACATCACAGTCAGAAAGCAGAATTGCGGTGTATTTGGCCTGTTTACGAACCCCGAGTTCATCTAACGCTATTTTTAACCCCTGATAAATATTTGTTAGACCTTTGGGGATCATTGTAAAGATACGCTCTACAAGTGTTTCAGCTGAGATGTCTTCATCAAAACGCTTCAGAATTTCCCCTCGTGTGCCAAATCGAATCACTGCAATATCTTTTGAGTCGAAAAGATGACAAACCGTCGCTGCCGCCGCCGCAGCCATCACGATTTTCTGACCTGACATCGAAAAACTAGTATCGAGAATAAGTAAAACCGAATGGCCACTTTTTTCTCGTTTAAACACTCTAACTGCTTCCGCTTTATTACGAGGGTCTTCAAATAGGCTTTCCATTGTACCATCCAAATCGAGGTCAAGATAGTGATCCCCTCGTAGTCTTTCAGATTTATATACAGGTAATTTACGACTGGTTTGGAGCAATTCACTAGTCATTTGAATAATCAATCTCGTAGCCCAATCTACAATTTTCTTCTTTACTTCAGTTTGTAGGCTAAGAAGAACACTACCGATCATTTCAATCTGTTCGGATCCAAATTCAGGACCTTCTAAGTCTGTCCCCTTAGCTTTTAATTCTCCTTCAGCGTCTTCTTCGGTAATAGCTATTTCTTCGTCGACTATAATTGTTGGTTCATCGTCGTCTATTTTTTTTTTAATAACCGGTCCCAGTCATCGAGGCTGTCAAGTCCAAAGTCTTGTCTACGCATAATTTGGGCTAGTAATTCTTCGATTATTTCTTCCGCTGACTTTTCGCTACTGGGATCAATCCATATCTTTCCTGAAAGAGCAGCACAAGCAGCATCTCTTAGAACGTCATAAGAAGACCGACTATCAGAAATGGCGACCAAATGTGAAGCAAGAAGAACCATATCAACTCCGCCCCGCACAGACGCGCCTTGTTTGATTTCGGGATGAAGACGAGTTGCACGAGTCAATTGGACAGCAATTTTAGCCAATTGGGGGTTAACAAAGCCATCTGTTTCTCTCTCCACGATAAGCCGTTCTTCTCTCTCGTTCTGGTACTCCATCCGCACGCGTATCAATCGGTCAAAGAGGGCTCGTGATATCTTTCCAACTCCCACGTCATCGTAGGGATTTTGGGCTAAAACAACTCGAAAACTTGAATGGGCTTTGATTATACCGTATCGAGGAACTACAAGTTCATTTTCTTCAATAGCCCGAATAAGGGTATTACTAGCATCTGAAGCCATTCGGTTAAATTCATCGATATATAGAATTCCACCTTCTTCCATTGCTTGAAAGAGAGGGCCTTTAATGAAGTATTCGGATTTAATTCCGTGCTCGAGAACCATAGCTGGGTCAAAAGAGCCGATTAATTTCGCAGGAGTAAGATCTGCATTCCCTTCGAGAACAAACATGGGCAAACCTGAACTTTCAGCGACTAATCTGAGTACAGTTGATTTTGTTGTACCTGGGGCGCCTTCTAATAAGATATGTTTCCTTGCTTCCAGGCATGCGATTATTAATTCTATTTCTCGCTCACTACCAACGATCTCTGGTTGAATCTTAGGGATAAGAGCTTTGAACAATTGAAAAATCACTCTTGGAGTTAAATACTTGACTTTGAAATCCCCAAGTGAATCCTATACTTAAACCATTTTGAATACTCAAACCATTTCATTCATTTAACAAAAATTCTGGCACTTGAAAAACCTGAAAAGAAGTGTAATCTGGATTTTATCAAAACCCCACTGGAACTTAGTAGGAAGTTACTTATATTAAGTTTATTTATTCTATTCGGTGATAATATGGGATTAGGAAAGATTTTTCAAAAATCATTTACTAAAATTCACGTTTCGATCTTTCGGAGGACTAAAGGAAAAAGAATGAATAAATTTCGAGGAATGGATGTATTATTATTAACTACTGTTGGACGTAAATCTGGTAAAATACGAACTACACCGTTATTATATGTCAATTATAATGGTAGTTATTTAATAACTGGTTCAAATGGAGGTTCTGACAAGCATCCTGCATGGTTTTATAATTTAAAGGCTAATCCTCAAGTTGAAATCGAATTAAATGGCGATAAATTACAGGCTCATGCAGAAATTGCTCCAAAGGAAGAAAAAGAAGTGCTTTGGCCTTTATTTATTAAAGAAGGCAAATTCTATGAGTCTTATCAAAGTAAAACCACCCGAGAAATTCCAGTAATAAAAATAAGTCCTGCAAAGCCATTAAATTAACTTATATTTCTTTATTCCACTAAATGAAATTAAATGGAAGATTAGTTTTCCATAAAATGAGCATATTAGTTGAACATCAATTTTCTAGTTTCCTCATTAATGTATTAATATGAAATTCTAATATCGGAGATTTCTCTAATTTCGACCCAACATATAGTCTCTAAATGTGTCTGTTATGACGGACATTCCTGAATGGATAATTGAATGGATTAGGAAAGATCGGTTAGTACGCAACAAATTCAAGATTAGTAGAACATATCTACGGCATAGTAAAAGAATTCAGTTTGTTAAAGGGGAACAGAAGGATGATGGTAGCTGGCAATCGTTTTATTATAAAGTTCACTCCCCTAAATACGGACATTACCATGTAAAATATGAAAACGGAGCATATAGATGCAATTGTCCATTTTTTAAACATCGATTAATTTGTAGCCATATTTTAGGGGTTTGTCAACGGACAGGGACGTGGCCAAATGAACAATCAATTTTTCCTATGAATTAATTCTATTATCAAGGAAAATTGATAGAAAAATGTCCCAAATGATGGATTTAGGCAAGTTTTGGGATTTAACTAATATAATGTCAATGTTAACACATATTCATTTTTCAATCTTCAAACTAAAAATGGCATTTCAGTCATTTATTAGTAGGGACACTAAAATTTACTTCCCTAATAACTTTGATACTTTCAGAAATCAAATATGGCAGTGTTTATCATGGAAAAATTAATTTTTACTTGTATTGCTTCTGCTAGTGGATTAAATCTCAACGTACAAATGCAGGCAGCGAGTATTCGTAAGTTTGCTGGTAATTTGTCCAATTCTCTAATTTGGGTTCTAGTTCCAAGTACTGAACATGAAATCCCCAAAGAAGTTAAAAAAAAGTTATCATCGCTTGATGTTCAAATTATCCCTTTTCCTACCGATTCTGAAGATATGGGAAATCCATTTAGCGAATTCGTTCTTGCTGCAGCTACTGCTGAATCATTAGCAAATGGGAAAAGTGAATTTCTTGCTTGGATGGGGTCTGACACGTTAATAATTCACGAACCAAAAGACATGCTATTAAATAAGGACAAAAACCTAGGTTATCGACCTGTGCATCATACTTTGGTTGGCTCAATTTATGAGGAGTCCATAGACCCATTTTGGGAATTAGTCTACCAGAAGTGTAATGTGCCTGAAGAGAAAATCTTTCCTATGAAAACCCATGTTGATGGCAACGTCCTTCGCCCTTACTTTAATGCTGGATTTCTGATTGTAAGACCAGAAAAGGGTTTACTTCAATCATGGTGGGAGCGATTCAAAGAATTACATCGTGACCCAGCATTCGAGGGATTTTATCAGAAGAGCAGACTATACTCGATTTTCATCCATCAAGCTGTTTTAGCAGGTGTTATTCTTTCTACATTAGAAAAAGAAGAACTTCAAGAACTTCCCTTCACTTATAATTACCCTTTACATTTATTTGATGAATCTCCAAGTGAGTACCGCCCTCAAGTTATCAATGATTTAGTTACTGCACGATTTGAAGAGCCGGAAACATTCGAAAAGATCCCATTACAAGAACCCTTGAGGAGCTGGATTACTGAGCAGCTAAGAAAGAGCAATAATTAGAAACGGTGTTAAAATGACGTCAGCAAAGAAAGTAAAATTTGGAAAAATTCCACTTATTTACCCTATTCCTATTATTTTGGGTGGTGCTTTAGTTCACGGTAAACCAAACTTTGAGACCTTGGGTGATGTCGGTATTATGGGGTTAAATCCCCCTCTTGTCTATATCTCTTCCCATCAAGAACATTATACAAATCAAGGTATTCTTGAACACGGAACTTTTAGTATTAATTTTCCATCAACTACACTACTTACAAAAACTGATTATTGTGGAACAGTTTCAGGTAAAGATGTTGATAAAGCACAACTCTTTGATGTTTTTTTCGGAGAATTAGAAACAGCTCCGATGATTCAAGAGTGTCCTGTTAATTTAGAGTGTAAGGTCATCAAAGAGTTCTCCATCCGACATCGACAAGTTTTCATTGGCGAAGTTGTCCAAGCTTATGTCAATGAAGAATTTGTTGTTGAGAGTGAAGGACGTAAAAGAATTGCAGATATGAGAAAACTAGATCCCATAATCTACGCATTAGATAACCGATATTATAAAATTGGTGAGCCAATTGGTGTGGGATATCAGGAGAGTAAGAAATTTCAACCATAAGAAAATCTGAATTAGTATTACAGCGCAGTTTTCAATCATCAGCTCCAAATAACCACTAAATTAAAGTATACAATGGAGAAAAAGTTCCTTTTAGTGGTTATAGTATCAAAAATAAGAATAGAAAAATTCAAAGTAGTATAACGAAAGAATGACGAAATCTCTATTCAAGAGAATTTGTTTTTAATTTTCTTTTAGAATAATGTGATAAATCATGATTAGAAATTTTCTCAATACTGC
>JAEOTF010000131.1 GCA_016840025.1 Candidatus Hodarchaeota archaeon | reverse complement strand
GATTTGTTGAAGGACTCGGATGACATTCATGGTCTCTGTTGCAGGGAATGCAGCCACTGGGCATTCAGTTTTGATCGCTATAAGCTCAACTCTTCCAGGTTCTAAAGCTCTAGATACATAAATAAGTGTCTGTGCTTCAGCCACAATAATTTCATTGGGGGCACCTTGTTCATCCAAGATATGCTTGACTTCTAATGCTCCACCAGTCCTTCCTGGATTGAGAACAATGATTTGACCTTCCTTAAGATAAGGAACACATAGATGTGCAATGGAACGATGAGCATTAGCAGGTGTAACAACCATTATAACATCAGCATCGCGTAAAGCTCTTTTAAGGTTAGATGTAACTAGATTTGGCTTGAAAAATCCATTAACTTCTCCTGCAATCTCAATCCCACCCTTTTTGTTAATAGCATCAATAGTAGATGCGCTTCGATTCCATAAGGTCACTGGAAATCCTTTTGCTGCAAGGACCGCAGCAAAAGCTTGTCCTCCATTACCTGCTCCCAAAACTGTAAACCTAAGAGACTTTTTTTTCCTTACTTTCAATTATTCACACCTTTTTTAACAATAATATGAAAGCAAACTTCAATAATTGATATTTTAGGTTTTACTCGCGCTTGGTTACTCGTAATATATCCTAATCCACTAGAAAGTTATTGTAAAAATTATTCACGTAATTTTAATAATACGTATAATTTTAAAACCTTACGTATCAAAAATATTACGTAGTAAATTCATACTTTTTAGCAATCAATCCAGATTTCTAACTCTCCCAACTAATGTGATTTTCATGTTTCAAAAGTTCAATCTTAGGAAATATGTCCATATTTGCCAATTTATGCATCTTAGCATAACTAGCACAATTATGTCGGAGTTTTATGGAATATGATCTTGTTTTCTGTTGAGTTTTGGTTGGAATCGCTTTCCAAAATATTCAAATTGCGACATAAACCTGATTAATTAATTACGGGCGCTTATCTAATGAGCCGAACATCAACTCCTGCTCATGTGTCTCTTAGAGATGAAGTATTCGATCCTATACGTTATAAAATAATTGAATTACTTGCAAACAAGGAGATGAGAATAGCCGAATTGGCTGTAAAACTGAAATTACCTGACTCAGAAGTTGAATCTCATGTTAATGAACTTTATAAAGCCAAATTGGTGATAATTTCTCGTGTAAATCAAATTAAAGACGATTCAGTTCAGAAGTGGTACACCGGGAGAGCTTTCAACGTCATTCAGCAAGGAAAGGCAGCAGAGCTCTTAATTAATCCTATTACTTCTCAAATCCTTGCCCTACTAGTGCAAGGAGAGATGCCCCTACATGAAATATCTAAATCACTAAGAATTTCTAAAGCTAAAGCAAGATATCACGTACTATTACTTATTGGTGGAGGATTGGTTGTTAAAACTAAATTCACCGAGATTCGAGGGATGAAGGTTCCATGGTTCACTGCAAAGTGGAAAGTGTCCATTCCTCGTCTTGATTCTCTTCCACATGAAGCGGATGTTGGAGTGTATCTTGACTCATTAAAAGCTTTCATTTGGGGTTATTTAGTAGGATTAGGGATGAGTGATGAAAAAATACGTGAATTGATGTTATTGCAAGAGCGAATTGAGGGGAAATCTTCCTCTAACATAAACTCAACCCTATTAAGACGCACAGCAAAAACTGCTGAACAATTAGCTGATGAGAGTGAGCAAATTCTAGGTTCCTCTCCTGATGTGTTGAAATTTCAACTTATTGCGAAAGCAATTAAGTCAGTTTTATCTGAACCTCAGTTTCAAGAATTTCTGGTAAATAATACCCAAAATCAGAAGGATTAAGATTTTATAGAAATTAGGCAAGAATTTTTTGTGTAAATTTCCTTTGGATAATTTATAAAATAGAAACTCTCAGTTAAGTTGTATAGGTATCTAAGTAGCAGAACAATTAAAGTGTTTCACTCACTTTTCTTTCCATAGATGAGAAAAAGGCGAGAATATCTGTAGTTTCTTAATTTTTTGTTTCTTCTCTATTTCACTTAATACCTCTAGTCCCATTTCACGGCTTAATATTGCATTTTCGAGCTCATCTGCTATTAAACTTGCCTCTTCTAAGTTTTTTTCTTCAATTAGAATTCGAATTGGAAGAAGTAGTTGTTTTACAGCATTATAATCCTGTTGAATTAGCGCTACTAACCCTCGTGCATGCATATTCCACAACGAATCGAGAAGATAAGATGACCGCATTTCATCACCGATATTAAATTGCGTAGCTCTCATTGCATAAGGTAATGCTCGTTCATCTTCTCCAATAGCTGTGAGAATACGCGCAGCACAGAAATTTGCCCAAAATAATGTTTCTGTATCATACAATTGAGAAAGATTAATCGTTTTATCATAAAAGATGATTGCTCGTTCTGGTTGACCTAAAGATTGACAAAGTTCACCAATGACGTTAAACGCCCATGATTGCGTAACAGGATCATTTCTTTCTTTCGCATAGCGTACCGATTGTTCTAAGAATTTCAATGCTTCTTTAGGCTTTTCTGCTGCAATTATTCGTCCAAAATACAGAGAACTAAAAGCAGCCATTCTTCGATCCTGTCTATCAAGGGATAAGACTAATGCCTCTTGAAGACTAGCTTTTGCCTCTTCAATTTTACCTTGATCTCGTTGAGAAAGACCAAGCCACGATAATGCTTCTACAGAAAGCACGTAATTTTTTGTCTTTATTGCTAACTCACAACTTTGTTGAAAATCTAGTTCTGCATCAGCCGAATCCCCTGTAGCCCGATGCATTCGACCTCGTGCAAGTAAACTACGAATTAGACCTTCTTCTTCTCCTTGATTTTGAAAAAATTCTAATATTTCAGTCATTACCTGGAGGTCAAAATTCTTGGCTAGGATTGTGTTGGCGTCTGCGGAAAGAAGAGATCCCCACAATATTAATCGCTCATCATTAATAGATTTAGCCCCTTCCAAATAATTATGAAATATTTTGAGAGCTTCTTTCCGTTGAAAAATTGTATAAACGTATCCAATCCATAGATTTAATTCAATAGAACTCGGTTTGAAGACTGTACCAATTTGGTATCCCAAATAATTAGAGATCTCTATACAGTCTGTCCATGGAAGACTTTCACTAGCCAATTGAAGCCATTTTTTCCCCCAAAAGGCAAGTTGGGGTTTAGATAATTTCGTTCCATGTAAAAATAGAATCTGAGAAAAGTGAGTGCACTGTTCCGTAATGCTAGAGATTTTTGTTGCTTGAATGAGTCTCTTTTCTATGGATACAGACACTTTGAAATCCCTCACGGGTTAAGCATTTTCTTACTCCATAAAAATACCGTTCCCCTCTAAATAGGTTTCTATAAAATTCTTTTTTATTAGACGAATAGATTAGTTTCTAGAACCATTTGGAGACGGCAAAATGGGCTTTCTATTAATTCTTGTGTTAACAGCTCCATACTCGCATGAAAATATCGAAACTGCTATTTCTTTAGCGCAAAGCGCAATTCAAAGAAATCATGAAGTTCAAATCCATTTACTAATGGATGGAGTACATTGTGCAAATAAGAACATTGAATGTGATAAAACAGCATTTACGGAATGCAATTACGCTGAAAAACTGCAAAACATGATTAAATTGGGTGTTACAGTTACTGTATGTCGTTTATGCTCTGAATATCGAGGCCTCATTGAAGAAAGCTTGATTGAAGGCGCAACATTTACCGGATTGACACTTTTTGCAGAAAAACTCATTTTTGCTGATACTTTCATATCATTAGGTGAGTAAGATTATGAGTGAAGAAGAGCCCAAAGTAAATCTGTTTTTCAGAAAACCTCCATATGGTACTAGTCATGTGTACGAATTAGCTCGGATTGGAATGTCTATTACTGCAATGGATCTTCCAACTAGAGCTATCTTCGAGAATGACGGTGTATTGTGTTTAGTAAAGAATCAACAGTCTAAAGTAATTCATACTACACCAATGACAGAGAGTGTTCTCTATTTACAGAAATATGATGTTAAACTGTTTGTTGTGCAAGAAGCTCTTGATAAATATGATCTCAGCCCAAACGACCTCTTAGAAAATTTGGATCTCACAATAATTCCGAGAAAGGATCTAGTCAAGCTTATGGAAGAAGCTAAATTCACTATGGAGGTATAGCATGTGCATTTAGTATTACTTCGACATGAACCCAATCCAAAGGACATCACTTTTCTGGAAACCTTGAAGAATAGCTCAGCAGAGAAAATTGGTGTGTTACTATTTCAAAATGGAGTTTGGTGGTTAAAAAGCCAACATATTTCGATCTTTAATTCAAAATTCCAACTTTTCGCTTTGCAAGAAGATATGATTGCCCGAGGAATTCAAAATATTAGTAATCCTTCCATTAAATTGATAAATTACGATGGAATGGTTGATTTATTAATGGATAACCCTAAATCAATCATTTCACTTTGTTAAAGTTTATCTCTTTTTCTTTTTGTGTAATTGATCATAAACCAGAATTTAGAAGCATAAAACATAAACTTCTAATTCTGGATCATAATTATATTTGTAGTTAAGCATGCACTCATCCGTTTGAGGAAATTAAGATGACTGAGAAGTTAGAGAAGTTAATTAAAGAAAAAAATATTCGATATGTTCAATTTCAATTTAGCGATATATTTGGAAATTTAAAGGGAGTAGAAATGCCGAGCTATCTTCTCAGTAAAGCTTTAAATGAACGGGTGGGGATAGATGGATCTAGTGTTGGTCTTGCACATACAAAAAAAAGCGACCTTTCTCTTCTTCCTGATCCCGCAACCTTTCAAACCTTCCCTTGGAATTCAAAAGTAGCTCGTATTATCTGTGATGTGAAAACACAAGATGGAAAAGAATTTGACTGTGATCCACGTGGAATTCTAAGGAAAATTTTAGCTGAAGCAGAATCAAAGGGGTTTACTTACCTTACTAGACCAGAAATTGAGTTTTATGTTTTCCAAAAAGGACAACCTGTCGATAAAGCCGGATATATGGATATTGAACCATTAGATAAGTACGCAGAAATCAGACGGGAAATGGTTGACTACATGATTGATATGGGAATGCAACCAAAGACTCTACACCATGAATGTGGACCAGGCCAAATGGAAATAGAATACATGCTGGATAATGCCCTAAGAACTGGTGATAATGTTCAAACTCTTAAACTGATTACTCGTATGGTAGCATATTCCCATGGATTGATATCTACATATATGCCCAAACCGATGGAGGGAAACGCTGGGTCTGGTTTGCATGTTCATCAGATATTACAAAGCAATGGCGAAAATATGTTCGGTGATGACCCATATCATCCATCAGACATATGTATGCAATATATCGCTGGACTTTTTGCCCATTCTAACGCTCTAACTGCAATAGGTGCTCCCACAGTAAATTCCTATAAACGATTGGTTCCAGGTCAAGAAGCTCCTGTTTATCTTACGTGGGGTATTGCTAACCGTACTGCCTTAATTCGAGTACCGGGTTATGAAACGAATGTACGAATTGAATATCGCGCTCCTGATGCTTCATGTAACATCTATCTTATTCTTGCAGGTATGCTTGCAGCTGGATTAGATGGTATTGATAATAAAATGAATCCTCCTGACCCTATTGATTATGATCTGGATGTTCTTTCGGAATTAGAACTAGCTAATAAAGGAATTGAAACTTTACCAGCTAATCTTGGTCTTGCATTAGAACACTTTCGAAATAGTGAACTGATGAAACGAACCTTTGGGCATATACTCATCGATGCTTTTTGTAAAGTAAAAGAGGGTGAATGGAAGACTTATATTACAATAGAAAACCCCAAAACTTCTCAAGTCACTCAATGGGAAACAGATCGTTACTTAGAAAGTGGATGAACTGCTTTACTCTTCGTACCTTCCCATGAAAGTCTCCCAGTAGCCAATACAACTCCATTATTTTATAATTACATATTATTTAAAATATGAGCTGGCTTAGGGAGTTGAATGACCCTGATTGATATTTTTCTGATATTTCTCCCCTAGATAGTTTGTTAACCTCTTTAAAAAAGAATGTTTGCATCCCTATTTCTTTTGCTGGTAATATATCATTATTGATATCGTTTCCCACCATTAAACATTTCTTTGGTGCTATCTCAATGGTCTCAGCAATATCTCTATAATAGTTGGGATTAGGTTTTGTGAATCTCGAGTTTTCACCAGTTGTAATATGATCAAAAATGTTAACTTGTAGCCCTACAAATTCTAAACGTTTTTCTACGGCGATTAGCGGAAAAACAGGGTTTGTAGCTAAAACTAGTGATAAATCATGCTTTTTTATTTCTTTAAGAAATTTAATCGCCCCGTTCGGAATTCTAAACGAGATTAAATGCTTAAGTTGATCAAAATCAGTTTGATAGAATGTTTCAAATCTCTCCATAACTTCATCGGGACTAAATAAAGTATCAGCACAAAATGATGTAAGAAAGGCATCTATAGGGGTTCCTTCTGGCTCTTTCTTTGCATACATGCATTGTTCGGCTTTAATCATATAGTTAACAAACTGAGCATTTTCTATCTCTGGAAAATAAGGAGCTGTTAACTTCAAATAGGTGGATGCGAATTCTTTAACATCATAAAGTAATAAAGTCCCGTCTAAATCGATTAGTAGAGCCTGTATTTGCATACTTTTTCAATTTTTGATTGCTATATATATTATTTGCAGTGTTAAGACCATCTAACGATCGCAAGACCTTTTCCAACTGGGTTGATGATTGATGTAACTTGTTTATCATTGTGAATAGCTGTTAGGAAATTTTTTATATCTTTTCCATGGCTAATTACATTATCTGCTATTAAAACAGTTCCTGAGTGAGTATTCTCCTTTAACAAATTATAGAACTCAAAGTAATCTTCTTTTTCAGCGTCCAGGAATATATAATCAAAGTTCTCAGATGATTCGTTAATGTAGGTTTTTGCATCAACATTACGCAGAGTTACATAATCCATCAATTGTGATGCTGTTATATTCTTTAACGCAACTTGATATTTTTTAGGATCGTGATCCAACGAGTAAAGATGCCCCATATTTTTCATTTTAAGTGCTACCCCCTGCCAGATTGTCGAATAACCTCCTGAAGATCCAATTTCTAATCCTACAAACGTTTTTTTATTTACTATGCTAAGTAAAAACTGAAAGAGAAACTCTCCTGTCTCACGAGGAATTTGTCTGAGTCGGATGGAAATTTCTAATCTACTTTTCCTTTCCTCTCGATCTTTTTCTTCCAAAGACATTAGGATTTCTTGAATGTTAGTAGGAAACAGCTTAAATGGTCGCATAAGATTCAAACAACTCGATATTTGCTATTATATTATGAAATTACGAAATTATAGGATTGTGCAATACTAGTTTGGAGTAATCAAACAGCGCAACATTGTGATAATTTCCGTATTTTTAATCCCATTTCATATGCAAATTCTATAGTTTCTTGTCGGGGAATTTCTATACGGTCAATTCCTCCCTCAAGTAATGCCTTTTCAAGACTAGCATTTCGTGGTCGCATACATCCCAAGGAAAGAGATATTTGAGGTTTTAAAAGTCGTGTCCAAACGATAACCCTCTGAAGCATGTCTATAGATGGAGGTTTAACATTTGTCATTTCTGTACCTTTTTTGGGCCATAAAACAAGAAAAACTAGTAGGCGAGGATTGATTTTCAAACTCTCCCTTAGCGCCACCTCAGATCCGTCAAGTTTGCCATGATAAAATCCCAATCCTATATGTGGTATTACATCTAAGCCGACTTCATGGATGTTTCGAAGAGAATTGGCATAGTCTTTAACAGTAATGTTTTTAAGTCCAATAATCTCTTTGATAATGCGATCATCGCCGATCATGTCAAAAGAAACTAAATCAATCCCTGTTTTACTTAATTTTTCGGCTTCTTCACGATTTATTAAGCCTGTATGGACATTAATTATAAGATCTGATTCGTTTTTAATTTTTTGAATTGTATCAAGAAAATTATCAAGAGGTACAACACCTTTCTCCGTATAACCACCGCTAATTAGACAACCTATGGCATTTTTTTCCTGGAGTTTCAAACAAGTTTGGTAAAGCTCTTGTGGTGTTGATGCGGAGAGCATATGTTGAAGAAATTGCTTATTGCAGTATTTACAATTCATTGCACATTCTGAACCTGTGACAGAAATACTGGGAAATGAGTCACCAGGATAATAGGCGAGAAGTTCATTTCCATGATTGTGAAGACGTTGCTCAAAAGCCATTTTTTTGAAAGGTATGAACTTAGATTTGGACATTTTAAGAATTTGTGAGAAATCGGGAAGCTGCATAATTAACTAGCACCATTCTATTATGGATCTAATATAATTTGGCTTCTTCTATGGTTGATTAGTTCATTTCTAAAGATCAAGATATGGTTTCTAGTATCGGTTTAGCTGTTACATTGGTACTAACAGTTGGTGGGGTAATTCTTTTTATTATTTTGTCTACATTAGCTATTGGAGATCCCCAAGAACACTTTTTCGGACCTCATTAATTTCTTGTTGTTTTAATGGTCGAGGGAAATTGTACAGTGTTTTTCCTGGCCTTTCATTGTAGTAAGGACGATTGCATTTAGGGCAGCCACTTGTGAGAAACGCTGTTCCTTTCTCAATCTCTGTAATTAATTCCTTTTGTGGAATTCCATAAGATTTGAGTTTTCCATTCTCAAATGAAAAAGAAATCACAGACTTTTCACGTTTTTGGATTAGATAGCGGGCAAGCTGCATTTTCCAATAATGTACGTGAGACGGTGGTTTTCTATTAGCCAAATTGCTTCCGAAAACGGGCGTAAATGCAAATAAACCAATTCGAATACCTTCATTAGTTAATTCTTGAATTATGTTACACATCTCTTTTTCTGTTTCACCTAAGCCTACAATGAGATGTGTTGTTACTCGCCCTTTTCCTAAAATTGCTATTGCTTCCCTGAGAGCTTTTCTATGCGTTTCCCAGCGATAAGGTCCGCCTATATTCTCTCCTTTTATCTTTTGAAAAATTTCTGATGTTGACGCATCAATTGGTATACCTATAGATGAAATTTTTAAATCATTTAAAACTTCCAATTGTTGTCTATTGAGCGGTTGAATTGATAAGGAAATGGGGAGCTGAGGAATGGTTTTACGAACAACTGAAATTGTCGCTACTACTTCTTCAAAGAAATCTGGAACATTCAGAACTTGAAGACATGCTCGCTGAATTACTTTTTCTTTGTATTTCTCTTGGAGCGCTATTATTACACTTTTGCTGTTATAGACTGGCCAAGAAACTCGTGAAAGACGGTCTGCCTTTGAAGAGGATGTGGAAGCTTGAGGACAGAAAGCACAGTTTGCTGAGCATTTATAAGGTCGCCATAACATGAGATAAGCTGTTTTAGGCCAACTCTCCCGATCCATGGTGCCATCATCAAGTCCTAGAACTATCGCAGTTCCTAAACTAACTCTAATCTTCCTAGTCATTATTTTCTTAGATTATCTAAAGTCAATATAACTTCTGTTGTACTTTACAATGTTAAGATCTCTGTCTAAATCCCAATCCATATACATCAGTACCAGTTGTATAGTAATACTCGCCTTTTTCTCTTTGTCGTCGATCCAATTGACTTCCTTTCTTGTTGATTCGTGCTCGTCCTGTCTCTGGATCACGTCTGAAAGTTATGTCTAAATGCTTCAAGAACCTATTCATCCCATCTCTTTTTGGAAACGGTCCAAACGCTCGTCCTTCTTTGCCAGGAATTCCTCCAAAAAGCAGAATACGATCTCCTAAAGCTTCAGCAATCTGTATATCATGCTCAATCGCTAAAATAGCCACATGACGCTTTTGTGCCCAATGTCGAATAACTCGAGTGGCTTTTAAACGTTCTTCTACATCTAAAAAAGCACTTCCCTCATCAATAATGTAAATTTCTGCCTTTCGTCCTAAACATCCCGCCAGAAAGACCCGTTGGAGTTCCCCCCCGGATAATTCAGCCATTGGTCTCTTTTGTAAGTGTTTAATGTTTAGGGGCTGGAAGAGAAACTTCTTAAGTTCTTTAGTTTGCGAATAGCGTCCTTGATAAATAGTAAGGAATTCTTCTACTAATCCATCATACTCTCTAGAAAGTACTTGAGGTTTGTAACTAAGACTTGTTTGAATTTTTGCATCTGATTCACTTGCTCCAATCATTTCCTTAGCAAATGTAGTCTTTCCAAGCCCATTCTCACCAAGAATAACGAGAATCTCTCCTTGGTAGATATTACCTGGAGTTGTTTTCAGATGAAAACCATTTATCCGTACTTCTAAGGGCGGATAATCATACGAGGGGCGTCCTTTCCAATCTCGTTCTTTAACAGTTCTTTTGAAAACCAGTCGTTTATTACGAAAATTGATATTCTCTTCTCTGATTTCCCCAAGTAGAAAAGCATTTAGTCCTCTTGAGACCCCTAATTGCTTCGATATAACTCCATAGGCATGGGTTTTACCAAATACAAGATGAATATTATCCAATAGAAAATCCATAATCGCAAGATCATGTTCTGCTACCAAACAGTATTTAGATTGTTCTGCTTTTTCCTGAATAAGGCTACTGATTTTTAATCGTTGTTTTACATCTAAATAAGTAGCAGGTTCATCGAAAAGATAAACATCTGCATCCTTTCCTAGGGTTAAAGCAATTGCAAATCTTTGAAGTTCTCCTCCAGAAAGCTGTCGAGGTTGTCGTGTTAAAACATTTTGAAGCTCTAACTCCCCTATAATGCGTTCAATATCATCGTCATCAGTTTCTTTATCAATAACTTGCTTTATACTCTCATTACGATGAACTAAATCTTTAAGCACCTGCTTTTTATAAGAAACTCGGATTTTTTTCTCCTGAACGTAACGTAAGTATTCCCTCATACCTGGAGTTCGAACACTTTCTAAGAATTCATCAAAAGAGGTTTGTTTGAGCTTACCTCCATTAGGAAGTAAATCTCCACCTAATATATTTAAAATTGTTGTTTTTCCAATCCCATTAGCACCCACTAATCCAATAACGAGGTTTCTTCGCATTTGAGGAATTCTGAAAAGTCTGAAAGCGTTTTCACCATAAGAGTGAATAGGATTTTCGTCTGTTAATTCCTTTGGTATCGCAACCATTTGAATTGCGGAACGATGACAAGCATTAACACAAATTCCACAAACTATACACTGTCTTGTATTGATGATGGGTTTTCCTGTAAGTTTTCTTACTTTTATAACACTTGGTTTAGGATTTTTCTTATCATGTACAAGTGGGCAGACCTTGATGCATCTAACGCATCCGTCACAGCGGTCTTGTAAAACTATTGCAATACGATCCATTATTCTACCTTTTCCTGCTCACTAATCTTAGTAACTGAATGGTTTTTTCTAGCATCTAAATATGGTGAGTGAAGTTTAACAAAATGTAGTAACGTTTTGAAGACAAATGCTTGAAATGCAGTCATCGCAGCCATTTCTCTCCTAAAATTTGCTACGTATTAAATTAGTTAGTCCTGTCATCCTTGTATATTTTAATGCTTCTAGTTTCAATTTGGTCTATTTCCTGTACTTATATCTTATTATTTTTAATAGAAGTAATAATTCTTGTTAAACAGCATTTTAGAATAATTCATGTTAAATAGCGTTTTAAAATAATAATGAAGACAAAATTTCTATGTAAGTAGAGGTTTGTAAATTGGCACAATTTTGGCGCAAAAAATTAAAATTAGGACCAAAAATGATTGCAGCATTTATGCTTCTAGTTTTCTGTGCGATGATTATTGGTGTCTATGGTATTTTTGAACTCAACAACATGGCAGGGGATATACGCACAATTCAAGATGAACATTGGTTGGTAGCGAATGCAGTTATGGATATACGCATTCAAATCGAGAATCAACAGGTAGCTGTATATGCCTATATGTTGGGTGAGGTCGAAGCCCAATCTATGTGCCTTATGTACAAAACTAATACTCTTTCATTGATGACCGATATAGAAGGCATTTTAAATTCGGATAAAACTTATCAAACGGTTAAAAATAGTTATAACACGTTTTTAGAGTTTATTGAAGGATCTGAAACTACAGATGGACTTTTTAACATTACTGATGTGTATTATACAGCTCAGGTTACACGAGATTCATTACGTAAGGATCTAGATATGCTTAAAAAGGATATCGAAGACTTATTTTCCATTATTGAACTGAATTCCAAGGATGCCCCTGAATATTGGAACATGACTGTAGCTGACGAGGCTGTGGAATTGAACATCCAGTTTCGGGAGTGTAATGAAGATATCTTAGATTATTTAATAGAATCTTTTCCAATTACTCGTAAGAATCATCTTACTAGGTTTTTATGGAATTATAATAGTACTTCAAATTCAAATAACTTTATCGACGGAGTTAATAATCTAGAAGGTTTAATAGATGCAGCTGTTGCTGACAATTCTACCAAAACGGTTAGTATCTTTACTTATGATACATTAAGAAATAAAATATTCGTCGGTACTTCTTCTGAACCAGCATGGGCTAATATGGTTGCAGATCCTAGCACTGGACTGATTACTATTAGAAACATGGAACTTAAAGCTGATGAGGATATGCAACAAGCTAGAGAAGATCTCGTCAATATTTCAGTTCAGTTAAATGCAGATCTAACTAAGTTAGAAGAAGTTGCGGATGCACAATTTAACCAAATTGTAGCAGATAGCTCTCAACCTGCTATTATATTGATTATCTTTACTCTTGTAACAGCCACTGTAGCTACCATTATTGGTCTATTTTTCTCCCGTAGTTTATCCCGTCCGATAAATGATCTTGCCAATACTAGTAAACTCTTAGCTAAGGGTGATCTAAAGGTAGATATTAAAGATTATAAACGAGGGGACGAAGTGGAAGACTTAGCTCGAGCTTTTAAGGATATGGTGACTTTTTTACGTCCTGCTATTACCCAGATTCGCACTAGTGCTGAGAGTATCACCGATTCATCCCAGGACATGGCTTCTTCAGCAGAAGAGATGAACGCCTCCACGGAAGAAATCTCGAGCATATCCCAACAAATCGTGAGAGGTATGCAACTACAGACTACCAAGATCAATCAGGTTCTTCAACAGTCTGCGGATCTAAAAATACAATTTAGTGAGCAGATGCAAAACGTTCAATTGACTTCTAATTTCATTGAGGATATTGCCAAACAAGTCAACATGCTCGCTTTGAATGCTTCGATTGAAGCTGCACGAGCTGGCCAATATGGACGAGGATTCGCAGTTGTGGCTGATCATATCCGACAACTAGCAGATGAAACCAAAGAATCAGTACAAAAAGTTGATGAGATTGTTGATAACCTCACTGATTCAATGTTAACCTCGATTACGACAATCTCTGAATCACTCACAACGATGTCATCAATTGCTGAAGAAACGAGTGCTGGAGCAGAAGAAAACAATGCCGCTACCGAGGAACAAGCAGCAACCATGGAAGAAATGGCTGCTTCAGCACAAGAACTCGCTCAAATTGCAGATGACCTGAAAAAACTAGTAAATCGATTTACAACTTGATTATGACCTTTCTCTTTTTTCTTTATTGTAATTCCCCCTTTTAATTCATTTTTCATATAATTTCACAATTTAGGAGATTGTAATAATTAATTTTAATTTATCTCCCTCAATATTTTTTAATTTCTATAAAATTAATGTTAATATTCTGTTGATATCTGAGCATTCATCATTTAACATTATATATAGTATTTAGTAGCTGATCGCGCATGGAAAGTTATCAACAACACCTGGAACATATTAGAGAATTATTAAAGGATAATCCTCGGGGAATGACAGTAACTGCTATAGCTAATGCCCTTCAAATGAGCAGGACTTCAGTTGCAAAATATGTTAATGTCATGCAAGTCTCAGGTCATCTAGAAATGAAAAAAATAGGTCCCGCTAAAGTATATTCTCTCTCTCATCGAATTTCACTCTCTAAAATCTTAAATTATATTTCAAATCAAGTGTTTGTTTTAGATAGTAATTTAACAATTATCTTAGCGAATGAACCATGCGTAACTTTTTGGAAAATTAAAAAAGAAGATCTAATCGGGATTTCTCTCCAATCTCCCACTCACTCATTGAATAGCTTAATAGACGATAAAACATTAATTAATAGTGCTTTACAAGGAAAAAGATCGATAAAGGAAGTAAAAATTCATCTAGAAAGAGAAGAATTTTTTATTAGAATGGAATTACTCCCCATTACTTTTGAGGATGGAGAAATAGGTATAACAGTCATTCTTGAAAATATAACTGAGCATACGATAGCGGAAAAAGCATTACAAAACTCCCAACATTTACTAAGAATGACTTTTCTATGTCTACGTGACGCTGCTTTCATTATTGAAGCTAAAATGTCCAAGATCATAGATTGTAATCCTGCAGCATCACATGTTTTCGGTTACAGCCGCGAAGGGATGATAGGTAAACCAATTAGCCTTCTACATGTTGATAAAACAACATCAAAAGAATTTCAACGACAAATTCAACCTGCATTAGAAGATAAAAGCTATCGTTATATCCCAGAATTCAAGATGAAGAGGAAAAATGGTATGATATTTCCTACAGAACATAGTGTGATGCCATTTGAAGATGAAAATGGTCAATGCATTGGATGGGTAAGTATAATTCGTGATCTTACTAAACAAAAACGTGTAGAAGAGGAAAACTTTGATATTCTCTGATGGAGAGAATAAAATCCCCCCTTTTTTGAGATTTCTTTAATAAAAATCAGTTTTCTACTTCTTCTCTTTCATTTTCAACTAGGAAGTATTATCTTAACACTTTTGATAATCAAATCTGACGCTTTCTTTTTGGCTGCTTTTTTGAAATTGGTTGATTATATTTGGTTGATTTGTTTGTACTGAAATCTTAAAACCCTAGAGAACAAACTACAAGTCAGTCAGCTGTGAAGGAACTACTCCCTCTAATGGAAGTAGTTCCAACTAATATTCAATATTAGCAAAAGCTGCCTAAAAAGAAAAATTTGATCCAAAAAAACGAAAAAGTGTCATAAGTAACTGGAAATCCCCCAACAAAATTAATTTACCTTTTGAGCTTGGTTAATGAGGCATCATGACATGAAAATGAAGTTTAAACGACATAAAATGATTGTGTTTATACAAACTAATCGGAGCTGATTTGATGAGTAGATTAACATCCTCTTTGTCGAGAACTGAACACTTTGAGCCTGGTTCTCAGAGTAAGCAATTTGTGCTTTTTAATTTAGGGAATGATCTTTTTGGTGTTCAAGTTGAACAAGTAATCCAAGTCCAACATTATGAGACAGTGACTAACATACCTGGGGCCCCCCTTTACGTCTTAGGAGTCCTTAACCTGCGTGGTACCATTGTAACAGTGATTTTCTTGAAAAAACGTCTTCACCTGAGCGAGGATATGCCAGAAAAAGGTCAGGGTCACGTTCTCTTTGTTGAATATGGTGAACAAATAATAGGCATGCTAGTAGATAAGGTTTTAACGTTACGTTCGATTCCTGCCGAGGATATCAGAGAAGATTTGACATTGATTTCTTCGCAAATTCCCCTAGAGTATTTGAGCGGTGCTGCAACCTTGGATGACCAGATTATTGTCTTATTAAATCTCAAGAAGATACTCTCGGATTATGAAGTTGAAGAAATTTTCAGAGAACAAGAAAAATTAGAACGTGTTCTTAAAAAGAAGGAAGAAATGGTTCTTCCTGAGGAAAAATTATCAAAATTAGATCTTGAAGATGATAAGGATCCAAAAGATGCGAAATCAAAAAGGAAAAAGAAGAAAAAATAAGTTTTAATATTAGTTAAAGTGGGATTAATCATGGCTAATGTTTTAATTGCTGATGATGCGAAATTTATGAGGTTAATGCTAAGAAAGATACTTACATCCGTTGGGCATAAAGTAATGGGCGAAGCTTCTTCAGGCGAGGACTGTATACAGAAATACGCAAAATTACGACCTGATCTAGTAACGATGGACATTGTAATGCCCGAACCAAATGGTATTGAGTGTGTTCGCCGCATCCGGGATTTTGATCCCCATGCAAAGATCGTAATGGTAACTGCATTGGGTCAAGAGGCAATGGTTGTAGAAGCTTTGAAAGCTGGCGCATCCGATTTCGTCATCAAACCATTTAAGCCGGATAAAGTGCTTGCTGCAGTAGATAAGGTTCTAAAGAAAACAACTAACTGAGTGGCATTTCATGGCTACTGCTTTAATAGCTGACGATTCGATGTTTATTCGCAAGAGCATCAGAAAGGTGCTTGAGGAGATGAACTTCAACAAGATTTGTGAAGCTAGAGATGGACTCGACGCAGTAGCTAAAACTGAACTGTTTCAACCTGATTTAGTTCTATTGGATGTAATTATGCCTAAAATGGATGGCTTAACCGCTCTGGTGAAAATAATGACAAAAACTCCAACAAGGGTCTTAGTGATGAGTGCATATGATCCAACTCATGCAAACATAGCTTTTCAAGCGCTCGAGCATGGCGCATTGGATTTTTTGCCTAAACCTTCAGCCGAACAAGCACATAATTATTCTTTCGATCATGAACTAAGAAAAAAAATCACATCCTGCTTACAAGCAAGATTAAATGGTCATAAACATGGTTTAAAGAAAATTCTTCCAAGATGTCCTAAAGTCCAAATAAAAAATAGGTTTCACATTCAATCGCGATCTCTGTCTAACTCACTCATTATAGTCGGTGCCTCAACTGGAGGACCAACGGTTGTCAAAAAAATCCTTAGTACTCTTAAAAGACCCCTACCTCCTATCATATTACTTCAACACCTAACAACGGGCTTCTCACCTAGTTTCGCAGCCAGATTGAGTTCAATAACAGATCTTCGGGTAGTAGAAGCGTCAGTAGGGATGCCATTAGAACTTAATACTGTTTATGTAGCACCAGGTGGTAAGCACCTTGTGTTTGAAGAAAAAGAAAATTTTATTCACACTCATTTATTCGAAAGTGATCCAGTCAACGGCGTACAACCCTCTTTGGATCCTACTATAGTTTCAGCATCATATTTCTATAATAATAGGTTAATTGTGATAATATTGACTGGAATGGGGAATGATGGTCTTGCAGGCACTCGATACGCCTCAGAAAATGGAGCATTCGTTATTGCTCAAGATAAGTCTTCCTCTTCAATTTATGGAATGCCAAAAGCTGTAATTGATGCAAATTTAGCTGATTATATTGCTAATCCAACTCAAATTAGTACATTTTTAAACAATTTTTCAAATTAGGACGTGTTAACTTATGTTTGCAGATAAAGAGATGCGTGAAGTTTTTTTAAATGAGCTACGAGAACTTCTTTCATCTTTAAATAAGAATTTAATACTTTTAGAAGAATACCCTTCTCATACAAAGGCGATAGACGAAATTACCCGTATTGTTCATACACTAAAAGGATTATTTGCTGCTACGGAGTTTGTAAGTATCGCCAGAGTATGTCACATTGCAGAAGATGCTCTAATAGCCTTAAGTAAAACAGGGTTCGTGGATTCTGACTCTTTAGATATTCTATTCACCTTTTTGAATAGACTCGAAGAACTTCTTGGTTTCATAACTAAAGGTAAAGGCATTGAGGAATTTGAAGGATTTGATTTCTCCCCTCTAATGAAGGAACTTGAAACTTTGTCCTTAGATTCCTTAAATTTAGGTAGAACATACCGCATGGTAGTTCATTTTGATGATAGATCAACATTAAAAGGAGCTCGTGCATTTCAGGTCTTGACTACCCTTGAAAACATCGCTAAAATCACAGAAGCGAAACCAAGTAAACTTGAAATAGAAGAAGGCATTGTATTTTCAAGTTTAGAAGTTATATTTATCTCTCAAGAAGAAAAGAAAATTATTCAAGAACATGTTGAATTAGTTGATGAAGTTGCACAAGTTCAACTTGAAATGTTAGTTGAAACATTGGAAGTAGTACAACTAAAAGACAAAAAACGAGGACCAGCACGAGAGGCTGAACCTAGTAGCATTCAGAGTGTCCGTGTCCAACTTGCTCATTTAGATCAAATGATGAATTTAGTTGGTGAACTTGTAATTACACGTAATGCTATGACTCAACTCCTTGATTTATCAGGACCACAGTCTTATCTTTTCAATGAAATGGATAAAACGATTCTTGAGCTCCGCACACTCATTTTAAAAACTCGTCTTGTACCTTTACAATATATCTACGAGCACTACCCTCGTTTAGTGCGTGAAGCAACCAAAGGATCCAATAAAAAGATAAACTTGATGCTGGGAGGAAAAGATCTGGAAGTTGATCGTACAGTTATCGATTATCTAAATGAAGCTTTGATCCACTTGATTCGTAATTCCGTTAATCATGGTATTGAAGATACAACCGAACGAGAGCGTCTGGGTAAATCGTTAATGGGAAAGATCGAATTAAAAGCACAGATAGAGCGCAATGACATTCTTATTAGTATAGAAGACGATGGACGAGGAATTGATCTTGACTCAGTCCGAAAGAAAGCTATTGAACAAGGGTTCATCACACAAGAGACTGAACTCGATCATGATGGCATAATTGCTCTTCTCTTTCTTTCCGGTTTCTCTACTAGTGAAAAGTTAACTGATCTCTCTGGTCGAGGTATTGGTATGACTATTGTCTATAATAATGTAGTCGAAAAGATGAACGGTACTCTCTCCGTGGATACTGAAAAAGGTGTAGGTACACTAATAACCATCCGACTTCCTCGATCAATTGCAATTATGGAAGCTCTTATCGTTAGGGCAGATTCTAGAGAGGTTGCTATACCTATGGGGAATATCTTCCGTGTTTATCAAATCCAAGATAGACAAGTTTTCTACCATAATGAGCGACCCTTTGTTGTTGTTAATAAAGAGATCATTCCAGTTCTTTCTTTAGGAGATACCTTTGAGGATGATTCAGAGAAGCTTGAATTTGATAATTCTGAATCACTAGAGTCATCAAATAAAGCAGTCATCATTTGGGAACGAGCAGGTAAAAAGATTGGTGTACTAGTTGACGCGATTTTAGCGCAACAACAGATTGTTCTAAAGAAAATGGATAAACTATTATCTCAAGTGAAGGGTTTTTCTGGCGTAACCCTGATGGGAGAAGGTACGCTTATTCCAGTGATTGACCCTACCCAACTGGTTGGTGGTGTGTAATTTGACTGCTGATAAACGCTCAATTTTTGATCGGTTAAAGGAAGAGCATATTGATGCTTTACAAGAAATTGGGAATATAGGAAGTGGCCATGCAGCAAATGCATTAGCAGAATTTCTCAACCGTCGTATAGACATGAGTTTACCTCGGTGTAATCTGAAATCTATTGATGAGCTTTCGACAGTTGAGTGGCGTGGCAAATCAGTAGATGTCCCATTTGCTGAAGTATTTCTTCAAACCACCGGCGATTTAACTCTTGAGGTCTTAGTTGTCTTTGATACAGAAACGGTACAAAATTTGCTAAGGCTGGTACGTTCGATCAAACTAGATGTCGTTCTTGAGGAGCTCAATAGTTTGGATCGATCTGTAATTAAGGAAATTGGAAATATTCTAGCTTTACACTTCATTACAGCTATGAATACTTTTATAGGGACTAAAAGTTTTCCAAAACCTCCGACATTTACTATAGAAACGAGTGAAACAGTTTTAACGAGTATAGCAAGTCATTTTGGATCAGAAATCAGCCATTTACTTCTAATTGAGTGTGATATCTTTACAAGTGACATGAAGCTTAGTCCTCTGGTAATTATGATTCCTACCGAGGAAAGCACAAAAGAGACCTTGAAACTGTTGTTTGGAGAAGTTTAAGCAAGCCCTTTGAAGTTAGGGACGTGACCTGCATCTTCAAAAATGTCAATCTCCTTAATACTATGAGTACCTCAATAGATTCTGTCACATTAAATCATCACTCTCAAACACTTCAATTTCTAGTGTTTGAATTAAAATTATGCAGCAACTATCACCACTCTCCTAATAAAAAGATAATAGCTAATTTAACAAAGGAAATTCTACCAGGAAAGATTTTTTGAGATGATCTAAAAGGTTAAGAGCATGTTCGTAATGATTAAAATAACTGACAAGGACTTGAGTAGTTTAGATTTCTATTTCAAGCCCTTAGGCATTGATGTCGGCTCACTGAAGAAGAGTCATCTACGGCGCCGAATACGTATGCGACTTATGCGAACAGGAAATAAAACCGTCCCTGAATATTTAAAATATCTTGTTTCAAGTGAAGAGGAACAAAAAGAGCTACATCTCGCTTTCTCTATTAACGTCACAAGGTTTTTTCGAAATACTAAAGTGTTCGAGTATGTTCAGACTGTTATACTTCGAGAGATCCAGAGAAATAATCTAGATGCTACAGCTAAAATCTGGTCAGCAGGGTGTGCGGATGGAGCGGAACCATATACATTAGCAATTCTTTGCAAAGAATTAAGACTCAATCCTTCTAATTTTAAAATTCTAGCTACTGATTTTAATAAGAATTCATTGAATGTAGCAAAAAAAGGAATATTTCCAGTTAGCTATCTTTCTGAGACTCCTTCTAAGTTTAAGGTCAAATATTTCATTAATAAAACACCAAATCGTGTTCAGGTTTCATCTCAGCTGAAAGAGTTTATAGAATTTAAATTTAACAACCTAACAAATGATAATGAACACATTCCAAAGTCTAATTTTGATCTTATAATTTGTCGAAACGTGCTGATTTACTTCTCTAATGAACAGAAAGAAAAATTGTTAAAGAGGTTCTATAAAGCGTTAAAAACGGGGGGATTTCTGGTTTTAGGTATGGCTGAGATTCTTCCCATAAAACATCGTGAAAATTTTACCATATATAATGCAACAAATCGTGTTTACAGGAAAAATTAGTACTGGGGATCATTATGACCGAAAGTAGTGTTAAAACCGAAAAAAATGTTTCCATTGATCAAGATGAGGAAATAGTCCTTAAAATTTTAGAAAAAGAAATAGACAGACCTATTCCTATAGGTGTAAAACCTTTAAAAAGAAAAAAAGTTGGTGCACGGGTTCAAGATGGGAGAATTATTGAGTTAGCGGTATCCCATCTCGGATTGAGGTCTCTCCCCGATGAAATTACTGCTCTAACTCATCTTGAGAAGCTTTGGCTAAATGATAATAATTTACTAGTTCTTCCAACAATGCTCTATCAATTAACTAACTTAAAAGAATTGTATCTCCATTATAATCGGTTATTTACTCTCCCTGAATCTATTGGTAATTTGAACTATCTTGAGAAGTTATTATTGAATAATAATAATCTGACAAAAATCCCTGAAACCCTTGGCAAACTCTCTAATCTTAAAGAACTATACTTACAACATAATAAAATTACTTCAGTAGAGTTTTTGGGCAGGTTAACTAACCTCAGAGTCCTCTACTTATACCACAATCAATTGACGAGTCTTCCAGATTCATTGATAGAACTAAAGAATCTTACTACACTTATTATTTCAAATAATAAATTATCATCTTTACCAAAAAATATTGAACAATTAAAAAACCTTCAAGTACTTTCTTTGCACCATAATCGTTTTTCGGGGCTTCCAAAAACGATTGATAAATTGCAGGATCTTCATATACTCTTAGTACACCGAAATTTACTTCCTAACATTCCCGAAACGATCACTAATCTCAATAGTTTAACTCGATTATCGTTAGAAGAAAACTTCTTAGAACTTTCCCCAACTATCAATTCTTGGCTTGATAAATTGATAAAGAAAGGGTGTGAGGTTACCATTGATACTACGGCAAAAGAAGAGTATGAACGTAAAATAAGAGAAGAAGCCGAACAGAAAGCCAAGGAAGAAGCCGAACAGAAAGCCAAGGAAGAAGCCGAACGGAAAGCCAGAGAAGAAGCCGAACAGAAAGCCAAGGAAGAAGCCGAACGGAAAGACAAAGAAGAGGAAAAGAAACGGAAAGAAGCCGAACGGAAAGCCAAAGAAGAAGCCGAATGGAAAGCCAGAGAAGAAGCCGAACGGAAAGCCAAAGAAGAAGCCGAACAGAAAGCTCGGGAAAAATACGAAAGATGGGCAAAAACAAAGGAGGGAAGGAAAGCTTTGAAGAAGGCTGAGAAAAAAGCTAAAGAAGAGGCTAAACTTAGGGCTAAAGAAGAGGAAAAGAAACGGAAAGAAGCCGAACGGAAAGCCAGAGAAGAGGAAAAGAAACGGAAGGAAGCTGAACGAAGGGCTCACAGAGAAGCTGAACAGAAGGCCAAAGAAGAAGCCGAACGGAAAGTACAAGAAAGAGCAGCCTGGGACAAGAATAAAGAGAAAATTACTAAACTTCAGCAAAATTGGAATGATTTATCTGCCAATTTCAATCAAGAGCTTGCTACAGTTCCAATAGATCATAAAAGCTTCAAAAACTTCCAAAATTCCTTGAAAAAGCTTCAAACTTCGAGAACAGGTTGGAAATCATTACATGATAAGTTCAATCCTGAGAAATGTTCAATTGGACTAAGAAAAGATGTTAATAAGATCAAAACTGAACATATTAAGCTTCTAGAAAACGCAGTAAAAATGGAAAAAGAACTTCAAAACGAATTAGAAAAGAAATATAGTACTTTCAAGGAACAAGAAGCAATAAAAGCTGCAGAACTAAAAAAGAAAGAGGAAACGACTTGGAGTAAAGAAAATAAACAGTTTTCTGTTTATCAGGAAGATTGGAACAAACACTGTAATGAACTTAGTCACCAACTCGATTCTATTTCAATTGGTCATACCGAATTTGAGAATCTCCAAATCTCGTTAAACAAACTTAATGATACAAGGAGGGAATGGGAAGCTATACATAATAATATTAATCCTAAACAATACTCAACTGAAGTCAAAAACTTGGTTGAAGTGGGAAAAAAGGAATATAAAAGTCTATTAAAAAATGCAATCAAAAAAGAAAAGCAACTTCAAAAGAAATTAGAAAAAGACTATCAGGATTTCAAAAATAGGCTAGTTCAGGAAGAAGCCGAACAGAAAGCCAAGGAAGAAGCCGAACAGAAAGCCAAGGAAAAGGCTGAACAGAAAGCTAAAGAAGAGGCTGAACAAAGGGCCAAGGAAGAAGCCGAACAGAAAGCTAAAGAAGAGGCTGAACAAAGGGCCAAGGAAGAGGCTGAACAAAGGGCCAAGGAAGAGGCTGAACAAAGGGCCAAGGAAGAAGCCGAACAGAAAGCTAAAGAAGAGGCTGAACAGAAGGGAACTGAGGAGAAAATCCAAGAAGAAGATTAAGTATAAAAAGCTGATTTAGCTAGAGGAAAATTCCTCCGCACTTTTCTTTCTTCATCTATATTATAGACATATTTTTACCACCCGTTAGAGTAATCTCTATACGTCCATCTGTTAAATGAAAGAAGACCGATCGTCCTCTATTACCCCTAAGATTTTCTCCTTTTATCCGAAGATTATGTTTTTGAAGCTCTTCCTTCACAGCCTGGATATTCTTATTCCCTATATCGAAGACTTTTGTACGTAGTCCTGCAAACATATTAGCTCCCCCAGTAATTTTTACTGTAATATCTCGTGTTTTAACTTTTTTTTCTTTAAATAAGTCTAATAGCCTATTTATAGCTGTATCCGCGTACTTTCCCTTTAATTCAGGCGTTTTAGCTTTATAACTGGACGGTAAAACTATATGCGCCATCGCTCCAAGTTTTTTTTCTGATGAATAAAAAGCTACTGCAACACACGAACCTAAACCAATTATTTGAAGTACTTTTGGACTGTAATCTATTACAATGTTTCCTGAAAGCACATTTCTTGTTTTCTTATAATCAACCATTACAATCCCTGTATTTAGTTAAGTCTCCTTAACAATTAACTTGGTTAAATGACTTTTTTGATTCTTCTACCACTAGTGAAAATATCAATATGACCATCCTTGGTGTGAAAATATATTGTTCGCCCCCGATTACCACCCACATTCTGACCGCTTATTTTAAGATTATTCTTCGAGAGCTCTTCTTTCACTGCCTTGATGTTTTTTTTACCAACATCAAAGATATCACTTTTAAAACTAGCTAACATATTCGACCCACCTGTGATTTTAACTTCAATGTCTTCTAGTTTGACTTTTTTTCTTTTAAACAATGTTACTAATCTCTTAATGGCAGTATTTGCATATTTTCCTTTTATTTCAGGCGTTTTAGCTTTAAGGCTGGATGGTAAGACAACATGGGCCATTGCGCCAATTTTTTTTTCAGGTGAATAAAAAGTGACAGCTACACATGATCCCAAACCTAGAACTCGAAGAATTTTTGGATTGTTACCCGTAACAATCATTCCTGTTGGGACATCAATAGCAATTACATCGTCAAATTCACCAGAAATGCGATTCACGTCTCCATTCGCTAAGAATTGGATCATACATCCCCAAACAATAATTTCAGAGTACCTTCTGCACTCCGTTCATCGGGGATCATTAGGATAAGAGGGCTGAGTTTATGATCACTCGCAAAAATATCGCATTGGACAAGAAGTAGATGAGTAAAATCCCCAAAATGAGCTGCAATACTTGGCATCATAGTAGCACTAGATTCTATAAATAATACTGGCGGGTTAGGGATTCCTGCTATTCCAACGAAGGTGTTCATTGCTGTAATGTAGCGTAAAGCTAAGATATTGCCAATTTCTTTTACAAGAGATCGATCTATCCCACTGAGTTCGTCCAGTGCACTCCCTACAGTGGTAGAATGCGTTATATTTAACAAACTATTCACTGTCTCGCTATCAAAGATGACCATTATATCCAGGATCAACTCCCCGGTGGTTTCAAGGAATATCACAGCGAAAGGAACATCTTCTGTTTGCCCACGCCACTGAACCATAGAGAGTTCTGAAGTTTCTAATAACTTTAATTGAGGTAGACCCATCTCAATACGTAGGTCAAGAAAATCAGCCAAAGCAGTTGCAGCATGCCCTGTAGCGATTGTACAAATTTCCTGTAAAGCATCGATGTGTTCATCCTTTAAGCGCCAGAATATTGAGGAATTTCTATCAGTCAAATCATAAATCACCACCAGTTCTTTTACAGTTGAATTTTTCTTTGTTTGATGTATAATAGGTTTTTAAGATCTTAAATTTCATTTTTTCGCTATCTATTTAGTTTTTTATCAAATTAACATTAAATCGTCCTATTTGATCGCGATTAATATGGAATAGACTTCACTATTCATTAACTGTAAGCTACTATCTATTTTTTTAGAACACATTTTTTACCAAAGCCTAACAATAATTATGTTCGTATATAATCAAGAAGTAAAAACTCTAATCTACACAATTGATTAGAAATATTCTAAATGGCGTTTTTATTGCTTTATTTTTCTAATTGAGAACTATCAATAACTTTTGTTTTTACAATAACTTGTCCCCATCCACCACATTTTATAGAAATTAGGCAAGAAAACCCACGGATCGCCTACGTCCGTGGGATGAATTGCCCGCTTATCCTTCGGATAAGGTTGCAGGCTAATAAGAAGCCTGCCTCCCGAGTAGGAGTGGTCCACATCGCCAATGTTACCCTAGGTTTCCTTTGGTCGTCAGCAGCACTGTTCCTATCCCTGCAGAACTGTTTAACCACTGACCGCAGAGTTCAGGACGTGTGGAGCATCCTGAAGTGCCTATACATTCTAAGGTAATGGAGTCCCGTCATCTGAGAGCCATAGGGTCGCAGATGGTGACTGAGGCTAATCAACTGGGCTTGGGGGAGGGTACTGCCCAAGCCCACCGATCACATGTGTCGGTGGGTCGTTGACACATACACCTTCACATTGCCGTTGGGGAAATGTAGACCTCTATTATAAAATATCTTATCACCTTTAATAATAAATCTTTCAAATCGATTTAGAACTATAAGAATAACTAATATTTCTCGGAGGATTAACAATTATGTTTCATCCTGATATTATTATCGATTCTCATATCCACTGGTTTGATTATAATGCTTTTCAGCAATTTCAGAAAAGTATTAAGCAGACTGAAGCAGTATTAAAACATCATATACGTTCAAGGACAGATATGACGCAGTTTAAAGGTCCGAAAGAAGATCAAAACTTTGGAAAAACGTGGATTAATGAATTTGATCGAGTAGGGGTTACAAAGGGTGCTATGTTAGCAGATAAGATTTCTTGGCCAAATCTAGCAAACGCGATAACAGAATTCAAAGGTCGGTTCATTGGAATTGCTAATATTAATCCTTTAGCAGGAATAAATACTGCCTCTTACGATATTGAGGAAGCAGTGAAAAAGTATGGCTTTAAAGGTATTAAATTATACCCCGTTATGGGCCGTTATCATTTGTTTGATGATAGAGTTCGTCCTACTTTAGAGAAGTGTGCTGAGCTTAAAATCCCAATTATAGTTCATTTTGGTGTTAGTATCGGCGTACAAGCTGATATGCGGTATGCAAATCCACTTGACTTACAACCCGTAGCTCGTGATTATCCCGATTTAAATTTCATTATTGCACATTTTGGTGCAGGTTATTTTCGTGAATCTCTGATGTTACTATACCAGACGAATAATGTAAACTTAGATACCAGTGGCTCAAACATCTGGCGTAAATACCAGCCAGTTAAGCTTTCAGTAAAAGAGCTGTTTGAAAGAGCTATCGACGCAGGTGGAGTAGATAGAATACTTTTTGGAACTGATTCAAGCTTTTTCCCTCGAGGATACCGTAAGAATATACTCGAGGAACAATTAGATGCCGCAAATGATTTATTATCATCTAGAAATGAATTTATTGAAATTTTTGGTGGAAACGCGAACAGAGTCTTCTCTCTAAAAGATTAAGCGATCTTCTTGATATTTAATTTTCTAATCTATAACAATCTCCCTAAGCAGTAATAATTATAAAAAAAAGGAAGAAAAGACCTACTCTCGGGAGGGGCACTCAGAAAAAGGGATCTGAACTCCCTAGAGGAGGTTATTTGACAGAATAAGTCTATTTCTTAGATGCTAGTTTAATGTCGCCCTCTTTTACGGTCTTACGTCCGTTATGACGGGCTAATTCAACAGCATATTTGGCAATTTCTGTGCCTCGTTCAGTTAAGACTTCATTTAGTCTTTTAATCGCATCAGCGCTTACTCTCTGAGCGCCAGCTAACTTAATCAATTTTTCAACTCGAGCGTTTGCAAATCCGCCAGGCATATTTTTCACATCTTTTAGTTTTAGTTGCACATCAAGTAGTATTTCTCTTTTTAAATATTGCGCATTGAATGGTCTACTTTTCGACGGAAACATTCATGAAGGAGAAGCTTTCAATTTTTATGACAAGAAACATTGATTTTAGAATATTGGGGAGATTAAGCAATTTAGAGCTTAAAATGAACTCTTTTTTTTAAACAACGCAACAAAATCACTTATATCGGAACGATTTTTATGGTTATTCTCTTTATGCCCAATTAATACTACCTTATCATTTATTAGAGTGAATAGAAACCAAAATTGTACAATATTCTAATAATATATTCGTCTAAGGAATTTTAAATTGTTTAGATTAACAAACCTAAATCATAGTACATTAAGCTGCTAGATCCGACTTAATGCGTTATTGTTATTTTTAACTTATGTGTAGCATTTTTACTTCTGTACATGGCAAACAGTGTCAATAATTTAAATTAAACAGATTTATCTTGTAATAAACGCAAAAAAAAAATAGTTAACCTTTAAAAGCTTCATAATATCATCTTTCATAAAAATTTACATTAAATTTTCACCGATTTAATGGGGATGGAGTACTATATCTACATTTGACTAATGTGAATAAATAAGTCACATAAATTGTTGAGAAACAACAATTATGGATTGGTAACGTCATCCTCAATCAATAAACTATCATGTTATTATAAAAAGAAAAAATGTGGGAGTACATTAGTTTCTTTCTTTTCATACTTACTAATTCTTTCTACGAATTTAGTCGGGAAATTCTCAATCTTAACTCTGGAAGCTTTAAAAGACTCTTCATCCTTTGATAATACGAGTCTTATGCGTAGAGTGTATGATATTTCATATAGGAAAGGTTCTCCTATTTTTCAATGCCCTTATTTGATTGAGAAAAAGGACCCACAGGAATGCCCACATTATTTGAAAGAAACTTTTTGCTATTTTGTGAAAAGACAGGGCCAAAAATCCTTGAACACTTTTCTAAATTTGAGAAAAGGCAAAGAAATTCACACAGAAGATTGTCCAGTCTCTTTAGACCAATTCTTCTCAAATAAAAGCATCAAAGGATCAAAAAGTAAATCTTTATTTCGATTTCTTGACCATAAAAACAAACACAGCTCTACCTAGACTCTAAAGCATTTTAGTAAATTTCTGAAAGTTAATAAACGTAACTATTGATACTGGTAGAGTGTTAGCTTAGACTAAAACCGACTTAATACCATTTTCAAGAAATTTGATTTTTACTTTTAGGGAAAGGAGAGGAGAGAATGTTGTTTATCGATTTTATTTCGGTATTATTGTTTGCGCGCTTTTTCGATATTGACTCGCAGTTATTGGATCTTTTTCAGTTTCGTGTTCTGCTAGTGATCGAGGACCTTTTTGTTTCTTAATTTGCCAAATTGATTCCTGTTCTGTTTCTCCTGCTATTAACATGGTCATTGTCATTTCTATATTTGGTAGTTTCCGAATTTTGTCAGTAATAAGAGTTGTAAGGGTTTTTATTTCATCTGCTTGAACTTTAATAAGAATGTCATAGACTCCATGACAAGAATAGATTTCTTCGACTCCTTTCATTTTCACTAATGCTTTTTGTATCTTATCTTCACTACCTAGGCTAACATTCATAGCTACATATGCTTTTGGCACCTTTGACCCCTCGATAAATTCTTAGAACTCACGTATATTTTACACTTTGCATACAGATGTCGTCAGCAACCTTACCTCTTATCTCAAAAAAAATCTATAAAATTAATCTTAAAGGAAGATAATAGGAATAGTTTAAGTACATTTTACCTGTTATTGTTCTGCGGGAGAAACTAGCAGACTACAACAATTTAATGACGGTTATGTTGAATTATATTCAGAAAGAGCAGAAAAAAAAAGTTTTTTTGATGGTTTTTGCCCTATCCATAACTCGAAAGCAGCTAATGCTTGTCGTACTAGCATTTCCTTGCCATCAATAGCCTTGATCCCTTTTTTACACATATACCGCACTAACGGTGTTTCTTCTTTTGAATAGACCAAATCAAAGATTAATGCTGATTTAGGAGGACTTAATTTAGAAAGAAAATTAAATGATGGGTTATTAGCCAACCCTACACTTGTAGAGTTTACGATAAGATCGCTCTTTTTACATGCTTCCACTACTTTTGACCAAGGTGTCCAAAGCACATTTCCACTTTCAACTAGACTATTCTGTAAATCAATTGCCCGTCGTGATGTCCTATTGGCAATAATTAGAGAATCTATTCGCTCAATGAGCGCCCAAGCAATGGCTCTCGCTGCTCCTCCCGCCCCAAGCAGAAGTACTCGTTTTTCTTCAAGATTAAATTGATGAGCTTGAAGGGTTTCGAGAAATCCAGTAACATCCGTGTTATAACCCACAAAAGTATCTTTTACATTCACTAATGTGTTAACGGCCCCGATTTTCTTAGCTATTGGTTCTAAATCATCTAAGAATGGAATTATACTTTCTTTAAAGGGAATTGTTATGTTAGCTCCTCCAATATTAAGAGCACGTATTCCCTTAACTGCGTTTGCAAGTTGATTTGGCTCAATTGTTAGTGCTAAATAAATCATATTCAATCCAAGTGCCTGAAATCCAGTATTATGGAGCCTTGGGGAAAATGAATGGGAAACAGGATTACCTAGGAGAAGGAAAAGTTTAGTATTTATTCCAAATTCAGGAGGGGTTTTAATAATGTTATTTCGATTTTTTTTTGACATCTCTATCCTCTCTCTCTAGAACTGTTGGTTTGATAGGAAATTTAATGAAAAAAGCGGATGAACTCAATGCAAAGCTCATCAGAATATTTGTATTTTACCCGCTTTGTTCGTCATAATCCGCCGAGTTTGAGATATGATTTGTTAGCTTTTTTAGCTCATATGCGTTGAACTTTCCAAAAGGAGTTTCTTGGTTAAGTGGGCAGTAAATAAACTCACTACCAGAATAATAAGCAACTATTCGTG
>JAEOTF010000130.1 GCA_016840025.1 Candidatus Hodarchaeota archaeon | reverse complement strand
TCACATAATAAATTATATGTGTATCCCGCCACCTAAGACTAGACATCTATCTCGGGGTGGTTAAGGAGACGCGTTAATGACTTCGGGAGACGTTTCAGCAGATTGCGGCATATATAAAAGTGTTTCAAGTGCCCTAATCGATCAGATACTTTGAACAATACAGTTACGGAAGATAGGAAGGTATCATGACCAAATGACAAAAGTAGATCTGCACACTTGGATGACTAGCTTAGAATACTAATTTGTAAGAGGTTATTAGGGGTGTAAATAAAAAAAGGGGGGAAAGGAAGTCCTATTGGCTTAGAATAGCTTCTGGATCAGAAATGTAGACTGGAGCCGCTGCTGCACCTCTTTTTACATTAAGCTGTTCAATGTCTAAGACTTTTACCAGCTCTTTGAAACGATGACGGATAGTAACAGGGGTAGTCCGAGCCGCTGATGCGATCTGCTGCTGTGTTCGTCTTTCACCTGTTTGAATTGCTGCGATATAGATTGCTGCCGCTGCGATACTCATAGGGTTCTTGCCGATGAGTACACCTTTCGACTTGGCAGCTTCTACGATCTCTGTAGCACGACGACGTGTAGGAATTGTAAGATCAAGATCTGCACCTAAGCGGAAGATTAAAGCTCGATAATCCGAAGGAGGATTTCTGAGATTTAAGCGTGTCAGGAGGAGCCTTACACAACGACCGAACTCCTTGTGATCGACATTCGCTAAAGAACTTACTTCTTTGAATGTAACAGGGGTTTCTTTCCGGCGACAAGCTAAATAAATAGAAGCAGCTACAATACCATCGATAGAATGACCACGAATCAGTTTTGCTTTAAGAGCCAGCCTGTATGTTCTTGCAGCTTCCTCAGCGATAGCGTCAGAGAGCCCAAGATGCGAAGAAATGCGTTTTAGTTCTCTTAAAGCCGAACGTAGATTTCTTAAGACAGGCTGTTCGGTACGACCATCTACACGGCTAAGGCGACGAAATTTTTGCTGGCCTTCAGGAGAAAGATATTTGCCTTGACTATCTCTGCGAGAATCTACAAAATCTGTTCGAAGACCTAACGTAGGTTGTAAAGGAGTAAGAGGAGCACCAACTCGCTCTTTAGAATTATCAGTGAAGGATGAGTAGGCTCGCCAATCTGTATCACTTTTCATAAGAGGGCCAACAACGAGTCCACATTGTCCGCAAATTATTTCTCCACGTACCGGATCCTCAAATAGATCGGTAGATTGGCATTCGGGACAATGATATACCGTCTTCTTACTATTATTTTTCATTTGCATCACTCCCTTTAAGGGACCTTACTCTCATCATTTATCTAAAATCATCCTACTTGTATACAAAATAGGGTTGTTCTCCTATATAAAGCTTTCCATAAAGCTTAAAATACACCTTGGCCTTTTCCGATTTAAGGAGGAAATAACAATTCTTTGATTCATTTTGAAAAGAATGGGCATTTTTAGTATTAATAAAAGTCACTGGTATTATTAATATTAAAAATATTCTATTAATCTTGGATAAGAATTTAATAAAATAGGTTGTGGAGTGTCTTGCCCTTTTTGCAGGCTGGTTACCGAGGAAAAACATTGAAAAATGAAGACATTGAAAATGGGAAAAAAAGAGTGAGACGCTTATGTTATATGAAAAGCAGAATTCAAATAGTGATCTGGCTAATTAATAAGCATAAATCCTAATATTCAACAATTAATAATGATTAAATTTAAGAAAAATCTAAAGGGGTTGATAATTGTTTATAATATAGCAGAAAACACTATAGAGAATAATTTTTCGATATTGATGCGTCTAACTGTGATAAATTCAAATCTAAGTATTGTGTATTTTATAACATATGTATTAATTCTACATTTTATTTCTTTAAACTTGATTTTATTAAATATTACTATCGATTTGTTTGTGGGTTTCATGTAGAAGAATTTTAACTGTTTAAAATAGCTTAAATAATGATAAAATTAAAAGATTAAATAGATAAAACTGAATTGTGAGAAAAAATTTATATTCTACTGTTAAATATGGCTCCTTTATTTCTTTCGTGATTTATCTCGTATTCGGAGAAATAGCACGAATATGAGGAAGGATACTAGAATAAGATATATTTCAAACCCTGAAATATCATCAGAGTCATTTCTCTCAAGAACTGGAGGAACAGTAATTCCTGTGATTTCAAGTTCATCATAAGTAGATGGAATTGAAGTTTCATTCTGAAAGGGGTTATAATTCTGGTACCAATATGTCATTATGCCAGTAGAGAGTTGTGTTTCTTTTCGTGTTAAATGAGCTGGTAATCCGCCAGAATATGGACTAGCTGGCCAGATGTATTCTTCAAAATAGTAATCATTTTGTAGTGAATTGTTGAAATAACGCAAATTTAGGGCTTCCCCCCATTCCTTTCGATGCTCCACATATCCTTTTGTGTCGGTGAAGGGAGGAATGATGAACCACGATATAGGGACATCGTTATAGGTTTGATTATGTACTTGAAGTGTGCTGTTGGCTACAAAAGAGTATTCAACAGGATAGGGATCGTTCCAAAATCCCGTCACAGTGAAGTTCAAGGTGTCTCCTTCTACCAACTCAATCCCAGGAGCTTTTCCATACTTCAAGTATGCATTGTTGATATTATTATCTTGACGACACCGTCTAACTTCCCACACATATTCATCTCCAACCTTTACAGCGTAATTGTCATAATCCTGCTCCCATGCTACTCCCAGTTGTACAGAGCTAAAAATCAACAAACCAAAGATCATAATTTTCAGTCCTTGTCAAAAACCAAGAATGAAAAAATTGAAAGTCTTAAATTAGACTAAATTGATAAAGAACTAAATGGGGACCATGTTAAATCAACTTAACCAGTTAATCATTCTCTCGTTTTTATTCCTAGCCCCTAGTTCTATCCAAACCATTCAGGTAACTGACCTCGTTGCTCCGAATATGGACACGTATGTCACCCAAGATGAACCTACTATCTCACATGGCTCCTTAGACACGCTTACAATGGGCAAAAATGGATCCGCTCTGTATTACATTTTACTGTTCTACGATATTAGGAACTATGTGGGGATATCAATGTTGGAATTGCGCTTAGACCGATCAAATCCGTCTCAAGCAGTCACATTTAATGTCGATATGGTGACGTCGAATTGGGATGAGTCAGTGACTTGGCAAAATAGACCAACAGATACCGACTTACCGATTCTCTCGCAGACTTGTTCTGCAGATAACATGGCATGTCCTATTAATCTTCTGGATATTTATATCGAATGGTATCATGGAGAGCCCAATTATGGGATTGTGTTACGGGATCCCTATGCCAATTATTTAGCGAATTTTTCTTCACGGGAAGCAACTGTTCCTCTTGATCAACTTAGAATGTTCATTACCTATGATACATTTGCAGAGTTTACCAGCTATAATTTAGTTCTAATCCTTATCCCGTTAATTCTATTAATTGCTGTTAAGAAAAAGACTTAGTTCTAAAAGACAAGCTAGATATTATTAGAGAAAGAATATTATCCTGTTATGCAATATCTTAAAAGTAATTTGAACAAATAAAGAACATTGATCTAAAGAGTAAGGCGAGTGTGAAAGTATGACTCAAAGAAAAATAACTAGTATCATCCTAAATTTGTTACTCTTAGGTATTTTGTTACTCTTAGTACTACATTTCCGGACCCCAGCGGTATCTGCATCGACCTCAGATACGGCTGGACCATATTTAGCTAGTGCTTACGAGGATAACACGGGATGGTTTCTTCCAGAACGATTATATGTAGCATCTGGACCTGGAAGTGTGGCAGAAGCAGATGGCGACAGTGTAACACTCTTTAATTTCAGTATTGTTGATCTAGGCGGTGTAACAATTGACGGAATCCGTATCCTCGTCAGAGCTGGGACGTATGATACCGGTGATAAAGGAAATGTGACGATTGTCCTTCTTTATAATGGACGTAATTCATCTGCTGTAGAGAATAAAACAACACCAGATATGCCTAACACTTACACCAATTATTATCTTGGAGGAGCCACAGATAAATGGGGTGAAAGTTCATGGTCTCCTGAGAATTTTACAAATGCTAATTTTGGAGTAAAAATGGTCGCTCATGGTCCCTTGGCAACTGATAAGTATGTTGCAGTAGAATATGTCCAGGTAACAGTGTATTATACAGGCACCTTATCAGAAATGCAACCTTTAATGATAGTAATTGTCCCCTTGTTAGTTGGCGTATTTATAATTTTGAGACGAAGAAAATAGCTTGGTTGAAGTTCATCGAACAGTAAATGAGAGGAGGGATAGAGGAGTTATTGCGTCTATTGGGTCTGGGGGTGTATCTGGAGCCTCTTGTAAATGATAATCCTTGAATGTTACGGGACGACTACAATGTGTTTTATAGCTAGCAGTGGCACCAATACTCAATTTGGTGTTACGAACCCTTAGAACGCTTGGAAATAGTATAGAGAACAATAACTAGGAGTAAGTCCAACGAGTAAATCGCTTGGAAACCATGAATTAGCCCGTTTTGTTCAGTGGTTGTGGGAGTGGTCGAGGGAGTGATCGTGGGTGTGGTCGTAGGCTGTAGATTGGGATATTCATCTAAGGGATACGGATCAGTAGCCCCTGCATCTCCGTCGATTTGGTAGGCTCCCGAACCAGAATAATCTGACCAGTAGTTACCTTCATCAGTAGCAGAATCATACCATTGGTTAATAGAACCATCATCAGATGCTTGAGTCGCCCCCTGACTATTATTTAAGAAGCTATTGTGGTGGATGGTATTATCTTCACATCCTCTACCAAGAGAGATCCCATATCCTGTATTATCAATCAAGATATTGTTACTGAGGGTTATATTACTAGAATGTTCAAGATAGATGCCACGATGATGATTCTGGGCACAGGTATTGTCATTGAGGATTGAATTCCCAGAATAAGATAAATAGAGACCGGCATCATAGTTTTGGGAACAGAGGTTTTTGCTGAGGGTCGCATATCCAGAATCCCAAAGATCAATACCCCTGTAATTATTCTGGGTACAGGTATTGTCATTGAAGATCACATTCCCCGATTTATGAAGAGTGATACCATTCCTATTATTTTTGGTACAGAGATTGCTGTCAAGGGATACATTGGCAGATTTATAAATAACGATGCCATAATAATTATTTTGGCAGGTATTATTAAATATCGTCACCGTTCTGGGAGCGACAGAAGTAATATTAATTCCCATATAAGGCCAAGAACTTCCAGCCTCCACCCAGCAATTCTGAATGATAAAATGCGCCGTTGTGCCTGTAATCGAGATCCCATCAGTCCCAGTCGTGGTAATAGTCCACCCTTCTAGAACATACGGATCAACAACAGTACCTGACCCACTTACAGCAACCGCTGCTAATTCCATATCATTCGTGACTTCAATTGGATTATGGGGCGTATACGTTGAAGTGTGAGGCAACGTAGGTACCCTTACGGAAGGGATTAAGGGCGAATCAGGTTGAATACTTCCCTGCGCGGTTGAAACATGTAATAACCAGAGCATACTCATCAGGACGAGAAGGACAAGAAGAAATCTGGACTTATTATTGTGGATTTTGAGCTTCATCATGATCCCCTAGAAACATACTAATATGCAACTAAACTCATCCTAAATTCTCTCTCCATCTAGCGTTATTAGGTGGAGTGAATTCTTTCCTCCCTACTAATATTTAAGACTACTATAATTTGTTTTTATAATAGGAATGAATTTAACTCTGAAAAGTTTATTCTCTTTTATCCATTCACATAATTGGGGAAGATCTTCTGTTGGATTTCCTATCATAGGACTTTCTATAGCGTGTGTTCCTTTATAAGGGTGGAAATGGTGGGGTGATGTACTAACATTCCATCGCTCATCAAAATTATCAAACCGCACAAATTCCTTTGGTTTCAAAGACTTCATTATCTGATAACCATATTGTTTAAAATTATTATACACTACATAGAGCCGTATTCCATTATTAAGAACAATACTTAATTGCCCCCCTTCAAGGTCTTGGTTTAATGAGAGGATTATGTCTTTAAGTAATGGATGAAGTATTGTCGCTGCCTGTTTCAATAAGTCATGCTTATCCTGAGTCATTACTCTTCAAATCGGGCATAGAGTGTATTAAGTCGGTCATGTTCTTCTATTAAATTAGTAAGAATGATGGCGTCCATTTCAGCGTCTTCTAATTCTCCTATCCTTGTTTTTTCAAGAAATACTTCCGCAGAGGGTTGATTCCATCGTTCGAGGATTTGTTGCATTCGTAAATCTATGTTTCTAAGTTTTTCCGTTAAAAGACTAAGTGCTTCATCACGTGGTAGTTCTACAGTATTCATCACTTCTCAAATAATTGTCTAATCTATATCATTATAAACGTTTATCTAGATTATGAATCAACTGTTGAAATACCAAAAAAGGTAGTTTTTTTGTAAAGAGCCGTAATTGTTACAATTCGAGCACCAATAACCGCATTCCCTAACGTTGCGCTAACAACTCCCGAACAGTAAATAAGAGGAGGGATGGAAGAGTTATTGCGTCTACTGGGTCTGGGGATGTCTCTGGAACCTCTTATAAATGAGTACTGGTTGAACGGAGATATTATAACGGGTATAAATCCTTCAAAAAGCTATATTTTAGTTTTTGCATGAAAATAGATAAAGTAATAATTCTCTTTGTCTAAAGAGCACAATATAGAGCTTTTCTCGATAAGATTAGAGATTTTAATATTTGATTACCTTTTTATAATGAATCCCTCTTAAACCCACTTAGTGGGTCTTATGGAAACTACTATTGACGAAAAAGGGCGTATCACGATTCCTCAAGAGATTAGGAACAAATTAGATCTTCAACCTGGAAGTAAAATTATTTTTTCAGTTATTGAAAATATATTGCTACTTAGAAGGGCTATTTCACCCGAAGAATTCGACAATATTTCCGATCAAATCTCAAATGCTTTAAAAGACCAAATCAAGTCACCTATCGAGATAGAAAAGCTATTTTGAGGACTTGTATTGTTTATTACAATAGACTCAATGATCTGGATCTATAATATTGATCCAAATGCACGAGAACTTCAAAGTGTCAAACAATGGATGCGAGGAAAGACCGGAGCATTACAAAAGTATGACCGAATTATAATCAACACTATCATCCCTTTGGAAGTTTTACATGCACTGAGTAAAAACCCTTCCGTTGAATATACACTGGCTTATAATGCTGCCTCATCTATAATTGCCTTAAATAATATAAAGATAATTGCTCTTGACTCCAGATTGATGAAAGAAACATTGACAACTTTTGGGAAATATCGTCACTCTGGAATAGGCATACGGGATGCATCAATACTAACAACTATGTTAGATAAAGGTGTGTCAACTGCTGATTAAAAACCTATATAAATCCATATATTTCTGCATAAATTGATAGGATTGGCTTTAGAAAAACACTATAAATTAAGTGAGGTTGCGGAAGTTCTTGGAAGTACCGTTCATAATATTCGCTATCATGTCAAACAAGG
>JAEOTF010000129.1 GCA_016840025.1 Candidatus Hodarchaeota archaeon | reverse complement strand
TCCGGCAAAGCTCGTAAAGGCGCTTGCTAGCATGATCCCTTCTAAACCGAGGTTAAGAATACCTGCTCGTTCAGTGATCAGTTCTCCTAGTGAGGCGAAAAGGATTGGTGAAGCGAATCTGATCCCGCTGGATAATATTGTTATGATAGTTGTTAAAACTAATGCTTCCTCAAATGCCATAGTTACTCTTTCTCCCTTAATAATAATTCAAAGATTAAGACGCAGACGATTACCAGTCCCTCTATGATGTAGACTAGTCCAACCGGTATTCCGATGATTCGCCTCATCTCATCAGCACCCACTAGAAGACCGCCGAAGAGAAAGGAGGTAAATATAACTCCAATTGGATTATTTCGTGCTAGAAGTGCGATAACGATTGCAAGGTATCCGTATCCAGGTGATATTCCATCCATTAGTCGATGTTGAAAACCTGTAACTTCAACCATTCCTGCAAGACCGGCAAATCCGCCGCTTAGAAACATAGTTAATAAAATGCTTTTATAGGTGCTTATACCTGCCCACCTGGCAGCTTTCGGTTGACTGCCTGTGGCTACTATTTCAAATCCTGATGCTGTTTTTTCTAAATATATGTAAGTGGCTACAGCAAGAATAATCCCAATCAGTATACCCGCATGGATTCTCGTATTAGGAATAATTATCGGTAGGATAGCTTCTTTATTAATATAATCTGTTTGCGGTAACATACGGAAAGGGCCTTTCATAGGATTTAAAACCATGAAATTGACAAAATAGATGGCAACAAAGTTTAACATGAAACTCGTGATTATTTCGCTCACTTGAAGTCTCGCTTTGACAAAGCCTGCTAAAAATCCCCATAAACCCCCAAATATGAAACTCGCAATTATGATTAATGGGATAAGAATTAGAGGATGCACCCCAGAAATATAAAGACCCATTGCGGTAGCTATTAAGGCTCCAATGTAAAGTTGCCCCTCAGCTCCAATATTAGCCAGCCCTCCTTTAAAAGCTATAGCTACACCAATACCAGTGAAAAGCAGGGGAGACATTTTAATAAAAGTTGCAGATAAACCCTGAGTTGTTCCAAAAGCTCCTAGAAAAAGTGACTTGAATGCTGATATTGGATCTACACCAGTAGAATATAAGATGACCGCTGATATTCCAAAGGCAACTCCAAGAGCCGATAGATCTGATATTAATGCTCTAGCGATTTTTGATTTATCCATATGACATATCACTGTTTTTTAATTCCGCCCATCATTAATCCTATTTCATTTATTTGCGCTTTCTTTGTATCCACAATTCCTATGATCTGCCCTTCATATATTACCGCGATTCTATCACTTAATGAAATAATTTCATCTAAATCGGTTGAAATAAGTAAGATTGCTGCACCTCTTTCCCTCTTTTTTAAAAGAATTTTCCTGATACTCTCCGTTGCCCCTACATCAAGACCGGTGGTTGGTTGAGATGCAATGATGAGGTCAGGTTCCCTACAGAGCTCCCGTGCCAGAACAACTTTTTGAATATTACCTCCAGATAATTTTTTTACAGGAGCGTTTTTATCATCCACTTTTATATTATATTCCGATATTAGATTGGTGCAGAAATCTCCAATCTTATTGAAATCCATAAATGGACCAATTCTCAAATCTTTATTACGGTAGATTTTCAGAAGAATATTTTTTTGAAAAGTGAAATCTTGTACAACCCCATATTCAAGTCTTTCATCAGGGATGTAGGCGGTATTTAATTGGTAGATTTTTGACGGAGCGGCATTAGTGACATCCTGATTTTTTATAAAAACCTTTCCTTTATTAATTTCACGTAATCCAACGATAGATTCAGCAAGCTCTCTCTGCCCATTTCCATCAACACCTGCAATCCCTAAAATTTCTCCTCCTCTAACATTCAGCTCTACTCCTTTTACCGCAAATAATCCTTTATCATTTTTTGCCCACAAGTTATTTATTCCAAGAACCTCTTTCCTTCTAGGAGAAACTTGCTTTTGAAGTTTAAAAAGAATCTTTCTACCAACCATCATTTCGGCAAGTTTTTCTTTAGTAACGTCTTGGACGTTTACGGTTGAAACGACTTTCCCATTTCTTAAGATAGTAATACGGTCGCTGATTTTCATAACTTCGTCTAATTTATGGCTGATAAATATGATGGTTGATCCATGATCAATCATATTCCGTAAGGTTCTGAATAATTCAATTGTTTCTTGAGGTGTTAAGACAGATGTCGGCTCATCGAGGATTAATATCTCAGCACCTCTGTATAATATTTTTAAGATCTCAACTCGCTGTTGTTCTCCTACTGATAACTGCCAAACAGGTGCATTTGGATCAGTTCTGAGTGAATACTTCTTTGAAAGATCCTTAACTTTCTTAATGGCATTTGCAGTATCGAGAAGAGGTTCTTTTTGTGATTTGTAGCCTAATATGATATTTTCGATGACTGTGTGAGCGGGGATAAGCATGAAATGCTGGTGAATCATTCCGATACCGAGAGCAATAGCATCTTTCGGTGTTTGGATATTAACTTGGTTCCCATTTAATAGTATTTTTCCCTCATCAGAATGATACATTCCATAAAGAATGTTCATCAACGTTGTTTTACCAGATCCATTCTCCCCCAGTAGGGTATGGATTTCTCCCTTTCTTAATTCGAAATCGATATGATCATTGGCGACTACACCTGGGAACTTCTTTACGATCCCTTTCATCTCTACAAGTGAATGCATAATTGTCGCCAATTATTATAGAAAAGAGTAGAATATAAAAAAAGATAGATTTTTGTGAAGAATTACTCTGTTCTTTCACTTAATCGGGGTACTTCTATCTTACCTGAGAGGATGTCTTCTTGGGTTTGAGTAACCTTGTCCTTTAATGTCTGTGGTACGATATCTTCGGTTCCATGGTATGGTGCTAAGTAAACGATACCTTCTTCGAAACCCCAATTATAATAGTCGCCTTTCCATGCTCCATCTTCTATCATCTTTGCGGCTCTTAAGATTAATTCATCGATTCTCTGTACAATGCTAGTTAAGGTTCCTTCAGGATAGAGTTCGTACTGGTCTTTATTTGTTCCGATGTGGAATACTTCTCCGGGAGCTTTCTCTTTTATTGCTTGAGTAACTCCGGCTGTTGCTTCATCAAGGAATTGGTAGATTACATCGACTCCTTCATTCATCAATGTAGTGGCTCCTTCGAATGATTTGGCAACATCTGCCCAATCACCAGTCCAGACTTCTTTTATCTCGATATTGGGGTTTTCTGCACGGGCTCCGATCTTATATGCTTCAGTTATTCTGACTACGTTGGGGTAGTCGACTGCTGACATTGCTGCTATTTTCTTTGTTTTTGACATTCCCTCGGCTAATACTCCGCAGATATATGCCGCTCCTTCATTTTTTAAGTCGAAGGCGCCGACATTATTTTCGAAGGGTTCACCTCTCGGATATCCACCAACGATGTGGAAATAAACGTCAGGGTATTCAGGAGCTACCTGGACGACGATTTCCTCAAACTGGGCTCCAGCGACGGTTACCATATCATATTTTTTATCGGCGTAGCTTCTGATTACGGTTTCCCAGTCTGCTGGTGGGACAAGATCTGTATAAGCGGTCTCCCATCCGAGTTCACTTCCAACTCTTTCTATTCCTTCATAGTTATAAGTTCCCCATCCGTGGTCTGCAATGGATCCTTGTTGGACTTGAGCGACTTTATATTTCTTTTCAGTTGTAGTTGGTGTAGGTTTTGCTGAAGTTGTAGTGGTAGGTTTTGGTGTAGAGGTTGTGGTTTCTACTTGAGTTGGTGTCGGACCAGGTCTAGTTGCATAATAGGCTCCAGCCCCTGCAACAGCGATTACGACAATACCTGCGCCCGCGTATTTAACGTATCCTCTTCTATTAACTTCTTTTTTTGACATTTATACAAACACCTTTCGAGTGTAAAGTATTCATTTCTTATTTAAATTTTCCTTATAACATCCAAAAAGCATGCTGGGAGAGCTATATAGATTTATACGTTTTTAAAAAATGATTTTAAATTAGAATTAAAAAAAAGTTATATGTTTTTATTTGAATGGTGCATGTTGTTTTCCATGATCATGGATTGCGTCCCAGAACATTTTTTCAGCATCTAGACCTAATTTGACCGCCCAACGAACTTTCCATTTATTCTCTTCAGATTTCGCCGCGAAATCGTTTATACATTTCCTCATTCTCTTCATAAGATGAGGATCTGGAGATGTAAACAGAGCGAGGTAATTAATAGCTTCAGCAGGGAATGTTCCTTTTTCAATTAACGCATTCCGAATATTTGTGCATGCTTGACCCCATGCAACCCAATCAAAATATAGGAACGCAACGTGCGCTTCAGGATCTAAAGCTGCGCCAGAGTAGTGGGACCATGCAATGAAATAATGTCCTCCTGGGAGAACCTCTGCCTTCCGCACCTCCTCAAGATTTAAGCCTACCGTTTTTACGAATTGTTCATAAGCTTCCCATTCACCGAGAAATACATCAAGGATATCAGCTAATGTTCGTTGGACAAATAGGTCTTCAGGTGGTTTTGTTCGTTCAGTCCTGAGGATGCTTAAGACCATATGCCTAAATTCTTGGGGAACAATATTATACTCTTGTTTCGCCAACTCTTTTAGATGATCCATAGTCATAGTGCCATTCTGAGCAGCTTTAACGAGGTTACAAAACTGTATTTGCTCTATTTGGCTTGCGAATTCTTTTTCAAGTTGTGCTACAAAATCTTCTTCCATTTTTAACGCCTTAAACCTTCTTTTTCTTAGTTGTATTTAAACAAATAGATTTAATTCTTTACCAGAAGTCTTT
>JAEOTF010000128.1 GCA_016840025.1 Candidatus Hodarchaeota archaeon | reverse complement strand
TGCAGTGTTTCCATGAGTCTAGCTTAGAAATTAAAAGGAATGAAAAAGGAGCCCTGCATCTACTATTCTCCAACAACACCGCAAATGAACAAACATTAACAATAAATGTCACTAGCTCAGGTTTATATCCTGAAGCATTAGATTGGGATTTCCGTACTAGCAAAGGTGAGTTTATAGATCAACTTCCCACAGAGGAATTTAAACAATTGTTCTTTACTACAAAAGATAGGAAGGATCTTAGAACTACCTTAGGCATATTTTTTGCAAATTCTCAAGGATTTTGGCTACAATTACATCCTCAAAACACGGGACACTTTGCGATAAAGGGAACAATTACAGATAAAGAAACTGGAGAATTAATAAACAGCTTCCAGTCAACTATCTGGGTGAAAAGAAACCTAGCGGAAAGAATCAAGTTGTTAACTGGATTAGGAAGCATCTTAGCAGGACCAGTGTTTGCTGCTATTCAATTTTATCTAACAGGTAACTTTTAACTTTAGTTCAAATCTGAAATATCAGATCTTGAAAATAAATGGTTCAAAACGTATTCTATCCTAGTACGTTGTATGGATGTTCCACTTTATAACCAATATCAATATTTTCACATATTAGAATAGCATTATCAAATATAAGAAACAATCTTCAGAAAGGAAGAGAAAAATATGGATTCTCATTTAAATGGATTACATGCTCTTATTACCGGTGCTTCGGGAGGAATAGGAGCAGCAACTGTAAAAATATTAGCAAATGAAGGAGTTAATCTTACACTTCATTATAGATCCCAACAAGAGAATGTAGAGAACCTTGCTGAGGAATTAGATGTTCAAACATTAGTAATGGGAGCAGATCTCTCAAATGAAGTTGAAACAAGACATTTATTTGAAGTAGCACAGAGAAAAATTGGAAGAATCGATATTCTTGTAGCAAATGCTGGAATTTGGCCTGAAGAATCAATACCAATTCAGAAAATGTCCCTAGAACAATGGAATAAAACAATAGCCGTTGATATGACCTCTGTTTTCTTAAGTTGTCGTGAATTCTTTCTGAATCTTGAGCATCATCCTAAGAACACGGCGAGTTGTATTCTGGTGGGTTCCACTGCAGCGATTTTCGGAGAAGCAGGCCATGTCGATTATTCTGCTGCAAAAGCGGGGATGACTTATGGGATGGTTAGATCACTGAAAAATGAGATCGTTAAGTTAGCAAAATGGGGACGTGTGAATGCTGTATGTCCTGGATGGACACGTACACCTATGGCAGCTGAAGCACTTAAAGATCAAAATGCAGTCCGAAAAACCTTACAAACAATGCCTTTGCAAAAAATAGCGGAACCCGAAGATGTTGCCAATATGATCGTTTTTCTCGCTTCAGATCATTTAGCTGGGCATATCTCAGGGCAAATCATCACTGTGGCGGGCGGCATGGAAGGAAGAATTCTATTTGAGTAACGACTAATCCTTCTTTTTTTTTCGTTTTTGATGAATTAAAATGGATAAAATCCCTGATAAGCTAGCAATGACTAAAATTAACCACGTATTGTTCATAGGTAGAATTTCAATTCTTAGTTTAACCTTAGAGGCATAATCATCTTCTATTATTTGTATTGGGGGAAAGCATTTATTAATTGGTGGATAAAGAATAAATGCAGGTGTATGTGTTCTATTACCGTTTGTATCATTACCAAACAATAAATCCATGTAGTATTGGGCAAGTTCAGAGTCATTCATAGCCTGCTCCCAATACTCTGTCGCATTACCCAATTCATTGTCAAATTCTTCCTGGGTTGTATAATTTTGTCCATCACGAGGGATAAAAATATCACAACCATTCATACCAAGGATTGCAGCTGATTGGAGTGCATCAAGGGAATCTAAAAGATTTGATTTGATATCTGTATTGAGAGTAGTAGTATTCCGAGCATATTCCTTAGCAGCAGACGCATTATAATAAGAGGAATTATATAACCGCTTAGCTACTATGAAACCTGTAGCATCAAAAATTTCTGTAATATTATAACTCCCTGCATATTGAAGGGACTCATTGTATTGAGTAGAAGCATGACCAAAGTTTATAAAAGCATTATTACCGCTTTTTTGACCATCTATTAGTAAAGAAGCATCTGTAAGGTTACCCTCGATTGCATCAATCATGTCGGAGAGTTGGTCAAAGACTCCTGATACAGTGTCTTCAAAAGATGAATAGTCACTACTTCGATTTTGCTCCACTCGCATTTTTGCTGCTGTAACGTTTGCAAGAGCTAAATCGATATGATTTTCGGCAGCTGTGAGGTTACTTGGTGAATGTATATAGTAAGGATCATCTAAATCTGTAAGATCAGCATCAGCTAAGATTTCAGCCACAGTTTCTAAACTAGTAAACATATCAACTAAAGCAATGCCGCCATCTGTTAAATATGAAATTACAGCACTTACATCGGTAATAGCATGTACAATTTGAGGGATGGGATCAGGTAGGGTTGTGTTTTGTTGGTTCATTTTATCTGTTGCAATATTCAATAAATTTACAGCATCGTTGAGATTAGTTGAAGCATTCCTTAGATAATTTATCGCACTAGTGAAATTATTATCGTCTAGATACTCGCGCGCTGAGTTAAGCCAATAAGTAGCATTGAGAAATGGTACTGCTGCTTTAGCAACATCAATGACGATAGGAATACCATCTCGAAATGAAGAGATGTTAGTAGCGACAATATCAAGCTCATTCACAAAATCTAAGTTGCCAGCATTATCCATTATACCCTCAATCCCTTCTAATACTTTACTAATTGCTGTATCTATTTCACTTTCAACATTCTCAAATTCAACGATTCCGCTTTGAATCTTAGCTAAACCTTCTTGGAACGATTCATAATCAATTTCTGAGTCATTACTTTGTGAAAAAGACCTTCTTAAGTCAACATCAATATCAATTGCTTCTAGGGTTATATTCATACCATCTTCAAGGTCTATAAATCCATCCACTAGTTTTGGTAGAGCTTTAAAGCAATAAAACGCTCCTTCCATGAAGTCAAGAGATGCCTCATACATACCTTTAGCATCTCCCCCTTTCCCTAATATCCCTGATTGGGTTACTCCAATAAAGATTAACTGAATTCCTAAATTCTCTCCTACTGCTACATAACTTTTTCTTGCCTCTTCCATCCATGTAGCTGCCTCATCAAATTCAGTGGTTACATTTTCCTTGTCTATACCCCTTGAGTCGGTTAATGCATCAAAACCACCCTTAGCATGCATTGCCGAAATTCCTAACATTACAGTCCCATCTGCAAACCTTGCAATTCCAAGGTAAGCTATAGGAATAAACAAAAGGAGAATTACAAAGAAAATGGCAATAGGTTTAGATATAAGAGATATTTTGGATATTTCTCCATCTTCTTTTCTTAGTCCTGTTGCTATCATAGCTAAGAAAAATCCTAAGAGAAATACTCCTACAAAAAGGAAGAGAAGATCAAGGACATATCCTAGGTCAGTAAATTCTGAAAAAGCTTCTGTATCGATATCTGAGTACATATGTATTGCATCTAACAAATCAGGGATTTTTTCTTTTCCGAAATTATCGAAATAGGTATAGGGGTTATGGAAGTTTAGAAGAGAAGGGACAAAATAGACTATAGGTATTACAAAGATGTTTATCAAACTTCGTTTCTTAGATCGAGTGAGTATTCCAGTCAAACAAATAGAAAAAGTCACTAAAAGAATTTCTATTTCTTCAAGTAACTCATCCTCTTTAGCACCTGCAAAATTAAATACTATTATCAAAACCAATGAAATAACTATGGAAATGGGAAATGCATAAAGTAACCGAAGCTTTTTCCACCCCTCTTCTTCTTCAGCTTCTGCTAAAGCAGCTTTTGCAATTGCAATATATTTTTCATCATCTGTCTCATATGCCTGAGTAACGGAGTCTACAACGTCTGGTGTTTCCTTTGGTTTACCAGCTTCTTCACCTTCCCATGTAAGGCCATCAGCCCAATCATCCCAAGATGACATTTTTCACCACTGATTTAAGTAGAAAGCTATGTTTATCTCTGATTTTGCGTATTAAGTGGGTAGTGATTTTTTAAGGTAACACAATGTCCTTGTCATACGTATTGAACATGACCATATACTTAGTCAGATCCTCACTTTAGTTTGTTAAGCAGACTAGTTAGTTGCATTTGTAATTTTTCATCATTATCGCCGACTGCTGCTATTCTATCCCATGCATCTCTGGTTAACCCATATTCATGTAACCTTTCTGGCAATAAAATAGTCCAGTTAAAAAGTCCCGCACGATAATTTTCTGCTTTATCCATGATGATGTGAAATTCTACAGAAAGTTGGAGATAAACTTTCTGCTCTGTAGCACTTAATGGTATGTCAGGTAATGAAGGGGGAAAAACTCCTTCTAAAGGAAGATCTTGTCTAAGTTTAAGCGGAGTTGAAGGAACAGACTCCCAATCACCGGATGAGTCTCTCTGTGGTAAGACAAAAGGATGCGCTAATTCCGCCTCTTCAAGGGATTTTGAAAAATCGGCCTGAAGTTCATTTGGTATGATTTGTTTTATTTCTCCATCTTCTCGATCAGTCAAAGTGAGAGTATATCCGCAATGGGGACAGGGATTTTCCTCATCTAGGTTCATAACGTAGTTGTGGCAGTTTTTGCACACTGGAATGGGAAGCCCCGCCTTATATTTCTAATTTCATTATACACATTCAATTTAATATAAAAAGAATCATAGTATTCTTCACTAGATACTGGAGTTCATATGTATCTTAAGCTTTATTCATTAAATGTGTTGATTAACAGCCGACATATTAATGCAATCCCTCAAATAAGACATAAATAGGCAGAAATAACGTCAATTATTTCTTAACTTGACTTATTTTCTATTGTAGATGGACTACTCCGTGAATTAAAAAAAAGAATGTTTTTCCATTTATCATTGACTTTGGGTTTTACTATCTTGGCAAGAATAAATAACGCTATCAAATAGATACTAGAGAACAACAATCCATCAATTATAGCGGATACTGCTGAACTAGTTCGTTTCAGAGTTATGTACCCACTGATAGCAAAGATAAAGTAAACCCATAATAAATAAAACGGGGAGAATGAACCGGGATAAGTCATAGCTCCCTGATAGACAAAAGAATAATCACTGAGACTGGGTAAAGCAACACCAAAGCAGCTGAAGATGAGATAGATATGTAATATAAGACCAAAAAGGCCTAATTTCGCTAGGATGGGACTGGATAGGACAATGAAGAATAAAAGCGCGATAGCGCCTTTTAATGGAGCTGAAGCAATCTTTAGTGCATCTCGTGTCGAATAAACCTCAAGGGAAATATTTATTGAGTCTTTTCCACGCATTGGGGTCCATAAACTTATAGATGTCTGTGTTTTAGTTTTAGATCCGTCATTTGACTTTTGTATTTTATTAGCTGCGTCAATATGGAGCCAGACATGCATATAACGGAAAGGAAGAGCGAAAACGTTCAAAAATTTTCTTAATGGAGGTATAAAGACACAAAAAAGTTGAATAAAAATATACGTAAGCAGGATTGATAAAAATAGGTGTGGAAAACGAGTAAAATTTCCTAGAATAGCATCACGATACCATTCCAAACATCCCGCGAGAAAAGAGTATAGAACTAAGTCTAATAGATTAGTCACGCTGCATGTCTCCATAGTTCCAGAATTTGAGGAAGAGGAGATTTATTGGGAGAATTAGAACTAGGATTAGTTAAAGAAGGGGAATTTAATGGATTGGGGAGAAATTGTATAAGATTTTTTAACTCTTTAAAGAATACAACATCTTTTTCATTGATTCCCCCTTCCAAGTACCGCAGATGTTCCTTTCTAGATATTCTTTTGAATTGACAGTCATATTTGAGATATAGAGCTTCTAATTCCTCACGTTTTTGTTTTAATTCTTTCAATGCTTGAACTATTTGATGATCATTCAACTTGTTAGTGAACTCAATAGGTATCATCAACTGAACAAGGATACATAGCCCAATGTACTTCTGTTTAGACGAGGAATTGGCAATATCCGCATTTACAAGACGTTTAATAAGTTTAATGCCTTTAAAATGAGCCATTCGGGTTATTATAATAATATTGTCAGGAGTTAGTGGAAAAAGGCAATACATTTCCGAAACAGATGCTGTTAAAGTCTTCTGAGAAGTTTTATCGGTTAATAAATGAAGAAAAGCATGTTTATTCTTGGGAACAGAAAATATACGGATTTTAAGATTCACTGCTTGTTGAAATTTAACCATCGATATCTTCCACTTACCTCTCCCTTAGCTTTGTGTTTTTAAAGATCGGAAAATATTTGTCGGTTATTTATCGGATTTTTATAAACTCCAGGGGGAATGAAAGAACAAATTGGTGTTACCTTGTGAGTGAGCGAAAAAAGCTCTTAATTATTGGATTCTTTATTTTATTTTTATTTTTAGCTATGGGCACTATTTTTAATGACATAGATGAAATAAAAACTAGCCCACTCGAAGATTTATCTACTATTACTGAAATATATCCTGATAAAACCGAGATTCATACTTTTGATTCAGTTAGTTTTACTATACATGTTTCAGCTAACGGGATTCCTGTTCCAAACGGATTAATCACTGTTAGAGAAGCAACCGATTATTTTTATGCTGTATCAGGCGATATTACGGATGGTGTAGTTATTCTAGAATGGGTTGCACAGCCTTGGACCCCTACAGGGTGGTGCACCTTTATTGCCACATATGAAGGCAGCGATGGATATACTCCTTCATCTGGTACTACAGAAGTGTGTGTTGGGGATCCTGTATCCACTGGACTATGGGCTACCGAAACAACAATTGCACCAGATGTTTCAACAGTACAGTGTGATTCCACGGTTAACTTTTCTGTTTCCATCAGGATTCTTGGAGGGGCATTTCCATTTTTTTCAGGTGGATATATCAGTCTCGTGGATACAACCGAAAATATTGTCTTACAACACCAGGATATTGTCGATCAAGCAGCAGTAACCTACACAACGACTTTTATTCAGATTATTCCCTCATGGTATTCCTCTGGGCTCCATTCATTTGAAGCTAAGTATACTGGTTCGTCTGATGCAGATCATGCGCCTTCTACTGATACTTGTACACTTCAGATATTGATAGAAGGCTATTCACTGTCTTTAAGTGCTAATGCAACAACAATCAATCGAGAAGATGAATGCCTACTTCTTGAAGCTAATTTAGATGGAGACAACCCTATTGATCATAAACTCACTTTACAAGCTAAACAAAATAATACGATTGAACTTCTCGATGAAATAGATGTGATTTCACGTAATTATACATATTTGTTTACTCCCGAATATTCTTATCAATTAGGAACAATTGAATTTGAGTTAACTCTTATTTCTCCAATAACAGGAGAAATTGAGGCTCAAGAAAGTCTTTTAATAACGATAATAGATACAATTTCCATTATTCATGAATTTAATGCGACAGAATATAGTGTAGGTGACACTGTTCACTTAGTAGCTTATTCTGTTGAGACCGATATGGTTACGCTGCCTGTCCAAGCGAATTTAACTGTAAGGGATCATAGTATTCCTCTAATCCTAGGTCCAATACTTACCGATATTAATGGGAAGGCAGAGTTTACATGGCAGATTCCTGAAGGTACTGCAGGTGGAGATCACCAAATAGAGATCCAGGCGATCCCAATAGATTTTTATTATACAGGTACTATTGTTACTACTGATTTCCCTGTACGAAGCAATATTGAGTTTTTATTGACTCATCCCGTAAACATACAGCGGGGTATGGATGAAGATTTCAGCTGCACGATATTTGCCAATGATACTGTTGT
>JAEOTF010000007.1 GCA_016840025.1 Candidatus Hodarchaeota archaeon | reverse complement strand
TTAAATCACAAAAAACAAAAATCTGAGCGAATATTATTGGTATAAATTCAATAAATAGGCGTTTTTGATCATGAATGCCCTATCCCATCCTACAAAATTGATTAGTAAATTTATCGCAGATTTTCTAACTACGTTACGTTTCATGGTTGGAAATCCTTTTCGAATTCTGATGCTTGTTCTATGGATTCTATCTTTGAGTCTTCTCCTCGTTGTCGGTGATGATATAGATCGGAATGACGAGAGTGTCGAAAATGAACCAAAGAATTCACTCGCTGTCGCTCTCGCTGTTCTACTTCCGATGTCCTTAACCTCCATCACTTTGGTCTATACCTTTCAGGAAGTCCCATTATTAGACAAAAAATCAAAACAAGAGGGTTTAATCTTCCGTATTTGTTTGTTTTCAGCTGGATTTGGATTATTTTGGTTGCTTGGGGTCTTTTGGTTCATGTTTGAGACAGTTATTCTCGCACTAACTGCAGCACCAATAGTAAAGTGGATTAATGGAAAATTTTCTCACCCACTTAGTAACACCAGGGCTACTCGAGCAACAACACTTTCCTTATTGAGTGTAATCTTTCTAGTACCTGCTTTTTCCTTGAGTAAGATAGGGGAACAAATCTATGAACTTTTAGAAGTTCAGAATCTGGAAGAAACCCCATATTTCTTCGGTCCGTTACTTGGTGGGACAATCATCCTAACAATCACTACTTGGGCACTTTTTATTTACTGGGAAAGAAATCAAACCCCATATTCGGTAAAACTTCTTGAGAATCTTCCTTGGATGTATTGTGTAGCAATGGTTATCTGTTATTTTGAAACATTAAAGGGAATTTTTGTAGTTTCAGAATTAAAGTGGATGCAATTTTGGGCTCCACCCATTGAGATTGGTTCAGCATTGTTTGTACTTATAGTGGCGTTGTTTAGTGCGACCTCTGAAATTCGTGAGACTATGGATATGGACATTCCTCTAGAAGTTCCCAGCGATATAACAAGAGATCTTAAAAAAATAGGTGGTCAACTCACAATTGGACAACGCAACATTATTCCATCGCCAATTAGAAAATTGATCCCATCAAAAATACATCCATATGCTCTAGCTTTATGGGTGTTGATTCTTTACCTTTCTAAACACTTTTATGAAAGTATTCTCGGCGTACATGAAGATTTAATGCAAGCTGCTATTGTCTTTACATTTATCTCTCTCTTTGTCCTTAGTTTTCAGATTAAAAACATGATGTCTGTAATTGATGCACAAACACAAATCTAGATACAGAATTACACTAGAAAATTAGTTAAATAATAATAAATGATAATCTATACATCACTACCACATATGCACCTATATTCTGTGGATCATCATTTTTTTCAAAATTTGACGTTATACAGTTCAAAGGATTATATTGAACTCAACAAAGTAGCCTAAAGTAAAGAAAAAGATCAAAGAAAAAAAAGAGAGGGGAGTATTCTTAGTTATAGATTGAAATTACTTCTGTGACGTGAACTGTACACTAGGTGGAGCTATTCTTTTCTTCACAACTGCTAATCGTCCAGCTCTTTGAAAAAGTCGCTGTTGTAAATTTACGCCAGTTTCTTCAGTCCACTTACCTTGAAGAATCCAACCCACAATAAGGTCAATTGGAAACAGAAAAGCCTTGCCAATGGAACTGATTACTACACTGAGCCACTCCTCATCGGTGGGTGACTTTCCGCTGTCCATGTGAACGACTTCTAATCCAAGTGCCATCTTTCCGAAACTCTGTCCGAGTCGCCATTCGAGTAAGAACCAGTAAATGAAAGAAGCAATACCCCATGGACCAAGACTCCACATAAAACCACTTGGACCACCACTCCGGAAGAATTCTTCTGAACCAGATGTCCAGAATAGTCCTAATCTAAGTGATTCAATGACTACACCGATAATTACGACATCGATAAGAAAAGCCCAGAATCTCGACCAACCAGTTGCGATAAGTAATTGGTCTGACTGCGGATGAGGTTCCTCATAGGGAGCTTCGCTTCGGAAACGAGTCTTATCCGCTAAAGCAAGATTGTCTCCACAAACAGTGCAGAATTCATCTCCTTCTTGATATTGCGCTCCACAGTTAGTACAGAAGAATTGAGCGGTTTTTTCTCTTGGAACTTCTCGAGACGGAAGTGCTTGAGGAGGAATCTCCTTAGTAGCCCAGGCTGGAACCTTTTTCGCTCGATGACCTCGAATGTCAAAAACAATCAACAAAATTGAGATGAGAAGAAGAAAACTTCCAATAACGAGAATCACTACTCCGACAGCTTGAAGGATAGGAACTTTTGCTCCTACAGAATAACGAACATCAAAACCAGCTGTTTCGTCTGCATTACGAACAAAAACAGACCAACTGCCAGTTTTTAGTCCCCATTTCAGAGTGACATCTTTGCCTGTCTTACTGGTCTCCCAATCAGGTTCTTGTCCTACAGGTCCTGCTTCAGGAGTGTGTAGTTCTTTTTCATATTTAGGATCATCTGACTTAGCCCAACTAGGTTCGAATTGAACATCTGTTAAAATAAGATATGTTTGATTACTCAGATACGCCTCAACTTCTGCTGTTGGTCCTATAGCTACAAAAACAGGCGTATCGGAACGAACCCAGATCTTTCCAGTTGCGAAATTTGATATATCAAATTCTACATCACCTTCTTCATCTGTTTGAATGTCAAAATTTACTATGAACCCGATCCCAGTACTCTCAGAAATTCGCGTAGAAGGGCTTAAATAATAACCTTCAGAGTCTTGAAGGAGTGGTAAGGCGGTTACCATTGCTATGCCACCAAGAAAGATAGGTATAGCAATAAATGCGAGAATGATACCAAACACAAGTTTTAATCGTGCCATATGTTTCACCTTTTTAATTAATATTGGTTACCACTAAGGTAGTAACCCCTCTTTATAACACTTACTAGTTAATTTGTTCGGATAAAAAGTGTTCTATTGTTAATCAAAAATTTTTTTGAGTTTTTTATAATTAACGACTAGAAATACCTACCGAATTACTAGGCTTTTAGACCCACAAAAAAAAAGTTTATTTCACTGTTCGGATCTACACTTAACAGATTTTAGTTTTTGTTTGGTGTACTAAAGTGAAATTAAACTATTAGAAGATTAAAAACTCATCTTTCTCAGGAACATATCAGGAAAAGGGATCTAATCAAAGATGACTGTACAGAGTAAGGGGGAAGAAAAAGGTCATAAAATTGAAGAATACAAACAAAAGAATCAACAGAATCTAGAAACTCTTCTTGATACAATTACGGACTTATTATTTATACTCAATTCGGAAGGAAAGATAGTTTATGTGAATTCTATAGTTATTGAGCGTTTAAAATATACTAAAGAAGAATTAATAGGGATGGAAGTTCTACAGATACACCCACCTGACCTGCGAGAAAAAGCCGCTGAAATCATAAAAAACATGTTATCAGGTAAAACTTCAATTTGTCCGATACCGATCCTGTCTAAAGATGGAGAATTAATTCAGGTTGAAACTAAGGTTGTTCAAGGAGAATGGAATGGTCAACCAGTGTTAATTGGGATTTCTCGTGATATTTCCGAGCGTAACAAAGTAGAAGATGCATTACGTGAAAGGGAGAAACGTTATCGCTCTCTTTTTGAACGTACCAATGATGCAGTATTTCTTATAGGGTTAGATGGGCGGTATATAGAAGTCAATCAACAAGCAGCGGACATGTTGGGCTACAAAATTGACGAATTAAAGAATGTACATTATAAGCAGATGATTGACGAAAAAGAATATGAAAATAGCGATTCAAAGCTCGAGTCATTATTGAATGGAGACATATTGCCTGTCTATCAACGTATATTTAAGAAAAAAGACGGTACCGAGTTTCCAGGAGAAATTAATGTTGCAATGGTGTTCGACAAAGACGGTACCCCATTACATATCCAGAGTATTGTCAGAGACATCACAGAACGTAAACAATGGGAAGAAGATCTCCAACGAATGAATGTAGAACTACAAAAATTTGCATATGTCGTCTCCCATGATTTAAAAGCCCCACTTAGAGGAGTAAACTGTTTAGCTAGCAGTTTATTATTGAATCACAGTGATAAATTAGATAAGGACGATAAAAACCGTTTAAAAATGATGATGGACCAATTAAAAAACATGAATGCCCTTATCGAAGGAATCCTTGAATATAGTCGTATAGGAAGAGTTCAAGAACGACAAATAACTTTCAAAATACAGGATCTCCTTTCAGACATCTTGAAATTGTTGAACCCCCCTGACCATATTCAAATCAATCTTGAAACTGACCTTCCTACACTACATGGCGAACGTACACGCTTTTTTCAGGTCTTTCAAAATCTGATCTCCAATGCAATTAAATTTATGGACAAGTCTGAAGGTTTAATCAGAATTGGTCACAAGGATAAGGGTAGACATTGGGAGTTTTATGTTTCTGACAATGGTCCAGGTATTGAGACAAAATATCATAACAAAATCTTCCAACTTTTCCAAACCCTTGCACCCCGTGATGAAACAGAAAGTACAGGAGTAGGGTTGGCAATAGTGAAAAAAGTAGTTGAAAACTACGGAGGAAAGGTGGGATTGAAATCTAAAGTCGGAGCAGGTAGTACATTTTTCTTCACCATCCCAAAAAAGAAAAATCATAGGTAATATACTACATGTCTATTGATAGTCAGCAGTCAGGTTTAAGACCTAGTTGTCATAAATAATTTATTTAGAAGATTTTGAGATATTATTAGTTAATGAATTTCTTCCAACCCTCCAAGAGATGGGGCGTATAGACTGCTTATTCCTATATAAAATTTGTAAGAAGCCTAAAAAACCGTAATTGGAAAGGTAAGTGGATTTTCAATGACAACTAGAGCATGTCGGGCTTGTGGAGGATCAGGTAAAATCAATCGTTACAAAGTAGTCGATGGTGAGACAATAAAGGTTGAGGAAGACTGCAGAGTATGTAAAAAAGCCGGTGAAGTGCTAGACGAAGACAGTATAGAAGAAAAGGAAGTTGTCAATACAACGAAATGGATCCTTGTACTCATTTTAATATTTTTGATTCTATTTGTTGCCTCAAGAGTCCTAGAAATGCTTGCTTAATTGTGTTTAAAAGACAAACACCCTAATAATATTGTAATTTTTCTTATTTCTTACAACCGCTCCATATTGAGCGTTACCATCTTACTTACCCCAAACTGTTCTCGAAACACGATTCTCTTACTTTCAAGTCGCATTAAGAGTCGAGACACCATCATTTTTGAAATTTCCATTTGATCGGCAATGGCTTGCTGATTCATACTTCCATTATGAAACAGAATCTCCACAACGCGAAGTTCGCTTTCAGAAAGAATCGTTTCCCAGCGAAATTGAATAGTATCCCACACTATTTGTGTAACAGTCTCTGTAAATGATCCGTTAGGTATAACTGTTGAAATATCAGGGGGTGATGATGTAGGGTTATCTGTTCCTGGATTACCTGTTCGATTACTCTTCAAATTAGCAATAATAATGCTAATAGTGTCTCTATGATAGAAAGCAAGCCCAATGACGCCAGAGGTAGCTAATAACGATAAGATCGCTAGGAAGATAGCTAATTCATTCTGAGAGGAAGAGGATTTCCCATGGGCTACATACACCGAAATGACAATATTAGGAAACTCCCTATCCTGTGAAATAATTTCCACTACATCATTCATTCCTCTAGTTGCCTTTGGACTAATCCACAATTTAATGCAAAGCTCC
>JAEOTF010000127.1 GCA_016840025.1 Candidatus Hodarchaeota archaeon | reverse complement strand
CATTTCAAGATTATTTTGAGAAAAATGAACTGACCCAATATTACTGAGGAGCTTAGCTTTAGTAAACAAGTCGCCCACGGGCTCATTGGTTTTTAAGGCTTCTTGATAGTGGTTTAATGCCAGTTGCAGGTTATTTTGGGTGTAATAAGTCAGACCGATATTGGTGAGTATAACTGTTATTTCAGTCAAGTTCTCCGACTTTTTAACTATCTCCAAGGCTTGTTCAAACCATTCTAAAGCCGTTTGATAGTTCTGTTGTGATTTATATATCATTCCGATATTATTGAGAGTCATGGCTTTTCTATCTACGTCACCCAATTTCAATGCCTTGTCATAATGCTCCAATGCCTCTTGAGTGTTACCTTGCTCCATGTATATCGTCCCATTATTATTAAGAAAGGTTGAGATAAGCTCTAGATTTCCCCTCTTTTCTGCTATCTCGCGCCCCTTATCGCCGATTCTTAGCGCATCCTCTGGCTGTGATAGTCTATAATACAAATCCCAAACTAACATATATTTTTTAACTAAATCTTCGGTTGACAATACAGTTGCTAGCCATTTTTTGAGGTCTAGAGAACTTGAAGGAGTGCTATCCAAATCCGGTAGGGATAGATCCCTTAGTGAAAGAGACCAAAGGACTTCTGTGACAAATTGTGCTGTATTTACGTTAATCTTATAAATTTCCAAAGGTATTTTTCGTTTTTTAGATTCATGAGCAATTTCCAACAATAAGCGGTCTTCTCTTGAAAAATCTGCAATGCCAAGAGAATCTGCAGTCTGTTCAATAGTTAGAATTTCAGGTGTGGATTCAGAGGCATGGCTAATCCAAATGATTTTTGAAGTATTATGCAGTTCTTTCAGAGTTGGCCCAATGTCGAAATCATCGCTTCCTGAATACCCCATCACTACTAGTGTGCGGTCTTCCAAGAGTTTATTGACAGCAGGTTTTTTATAGGGTTCGATCGCAAACGTTTCTCCTTCCTCCCGCTCTCGTCCCAGGGCATAAAGAGTCGTTATTAGTGAATTAGTCGTTTCTTCTCCAGTGATAATGTTGCGTTTAGAGCCATGAAGCTTATATAGAGCATATTTTCCGTCGGTCAACAGCTTATGAGGATCAAAAAAGGCAAGAAAATCTTTTCTTGTGATTACAGGGATAATTCTAGCTTTATCTTCAAGGATGTTTAGCAAAGCATGTTCAATTAAGTAGTCAAAGTTTGTCGTTACAACATAATGCTCCTGTTTGATGGTCTGAGCTAAGAAATAATGAAGAATATTTGGGACATTGAAATGTTCAAAATAATCCATTATTTTAAGTTCAGGATCGAAATATTTCTGAATTGTTTCTACAACAAGTTCATATCTCATATTATTCAATTTTAAGACTTTATCCACTTCCTCAGCAGGTACACACATCCTTATAAGTGTCTCAACGATAGCAAATGCTGATGGTAGTGATGTAGGTCGTTCCATGGAAATACCTGCGCCTACAAGGAACGTGTAGTTCTCATCTTGAGCGAATATTCTTTTAATCGGTATATTGATGGGTTTTAAAACGAGATTTTCTACCATTTTCCCTCATTCCTCTTTGATCTTCCTGTTGATTGAGAATTCTGAGAGTTTGTTAATAATGCTCTAATGCCTCTACATATTTTCTTTGTCGGTGAAAGAGCAGTACTATCTTATTCTGAATCACATCGATGCTTTTCAAAAACCCTTGTTCCTCCATTATTGTTAATATTTGATTTAGATATTCAAGAAGGCACTGTCTCTTCAGGGCAGTGATGCATTGGGCAATAGCTCTTAAAAACCTTTGCTCATAGGAGAAAATGATTCATTAAACAGCATTCAACACGGTTCGTGGAAAATAGTGAAAAAAGAGTTGACAGTGGAGTTAAGAGTTATTCTAGATATTATATTGCTTCAAATCGAGATAGGTCTCATGTAATGGGTAAACCGACTGCAATCGATGATAACATTGATGATATTAGATATGGCACCATATCCGAAAGCGAGTTTAATAATGGTCTGGCATATAAAATGGCTAATAAAGTGAAAGCACATAGCGAAATCTCGGGTTTAGGAAGCAACCATCCTGGTGAAGGTATTACTGTAGCTATAATTGATTCAGGCCTGGATTCTCACGATTTTATCAAGAATACGCCCTATAATCGAGTGGTACAATATATAGATCTCAACTATATAGCTCCCTATACTATTGTTGCAGTTCACTTCAATGTTAAAGACGGGGATCCTTATTATACGAGCTGGGATTGGCAAGAAGAACTCCAGGGGGGTATCGAGGGTAGTTAGAGGGGTATGTGATGGAACGGGTCATGGCACTGCTATTGCGAGTGCAGTGCTACAGATGGCACCATATGTGAACCTGATTGTAGTAGATGTCTTGGATGCTGGTGATGACTATGACGACGATCTCGTTATTGCTGGTTTTCAAGAGCTAGCTGCCACTTGTGATCCAGATATAATATCCTTTTCTAATCGCTTTCAAATCAATATTCCGGAGATGGAAACTGCAATAAATGATCTCTTAGCTGATGGTAATACAATTATGGTCAGCAGCGCAGGTAATACAGGAGCAAACGCAATACACTACCCAGCTGGGTGCAATAATGTTGAAGGGATAAGCTCGGCTTATACTAAAAAAGACCAAGATCCAGCTCGTGGAGCAGGAATAGATGGATGGGATATTGGTGATCTATGTAAATATTCAACTTATGGTCCAACAATTGATCTAGCAGGGCCAGGCTATGTAAACGTGGCTTGGTACAAGGAAGCAACCAGCCAGAGTTTATATTTAAAAGATGTTAGTGGAACTAGCTTTGCTACCCCTGTAGTTGCTGGAGCTTTCGCACTGGTTTTTCAGGCTCACCATCTTATGACTGGCGAGTTACCCAGTATGTCTCTTGCTAAGACGGCGATCCACGGACATTGTGATCTTGGAAATCATAACTACAATACCATTGATGAAATGAACAATGACCAGTATGCAACCTCATGGCAAAATAATCATTATGGCTGGGGGATTACCGATGCATGGGAAGCAATTATGTATATTATCTTTATTAATGGCGGTGCCGGTGGTGGCGGTGGTGGCGGTGGTCCTCCTGGCATTCCTCGATGAAAACACTTTTGAGTCTTAGAGTTAATAAATACTATAATCGGTGTAATGGGCGATAGATGTGTCTAAATATTCTTTAGAATCTATTATGTACTGGTGGGATAACAGGTCAAGACGATGTAAGTTCTTAGCCCGGACAATAATTAGAATTACTGAACCAAACGGTAAAATCCTAGTGCTGATAGTTCTTTTGTTGCTGATTGTGGACTTGGGACTTCATCAAGATCCAGATGTACCCAGACCAGATCCTTGGGGCGCAGTGGGTGTTGATATTGAGAATCCAAACGTGTATACAGACGGCACAGTGCAGTTTGAGGTCGTTCTTTTGTACGTGGGGAGCGAAGAATTTCTCCCAGAACCAGATGAAATCCTATTTGAAATTTTGGAAGCATTCATCACCACTATTGATAATAAAGTGAGTGGTCTCCCTATTGAAGAAGTTCCGCCCATTAATAGTTCAGTGGGTGATATTCGAAGTGACCCTGCTGCCTTCATTAAACAAGGCTCACCAGAAGTAACACGCGAAAGTAGAGCAACCATCGAATTTACTACTGATTTCCCGTTAAAAACGAATGATACCGTTTTTGTGGGTGTGCATACAAAATTTGTCCGATACCCATCTATCGACCGATGGTCAGTAGGCACGCAGGTACGTACCCCGCCCGACTCAACGGCACCGGTCATATTCGCGCCTTTTTCGGTCATTCTCGCTTTGATAACATTGGGAATTATTACTAGATGGTTTTGCTATCGAAAAAAACTCGTAAAATACTAAGGACTAATAGATGACCCAGACCCTCTGGGTCATCGTTCTATTGTATTTTCTTTCCTCCATTGGGAGTAGATTTCCAAGTTACTTTCTTCAGTCCCTATTACAGCCTGGCATTATTCTTCAGGTGCATTACATCTTTTGAGTTTGTGAAAGAGAAGGAGAAGAAACAAAGCAAAATTAGGTTGAAGAGCTAATTCCCTTCCACCCATAGTTTTTCATTAAAAGTTTTAAAGAATCTGTAGAAGAACTGGTTACTGTGAATGAGAACTTATTACTGTGAATCGTTCAAATTCATGACCATTCATATCATTTAGTTGTCTCGTATTAAGCTTCAGGTATACCGTCGGAATTTCATATACCTTGCTGCGACATTTACGACAGACAAGTTTTCTACTCTGACTATTAGACCTATAATTACATGTTCTTCTTCTGTACTATATGCTGTTTTTAACGGATGGATTTTATATTTTCATATTACTCCCTCATCATCAATTAAAGATGCCAAATCCATGCTTCTTATGTGGGTGATCACATGGATAAAGGCAGTTCAATAATAGTAATGTTACGAAATGCAATTCGTTTACAAAAACAAGTTCATGTTCGTTATAAAGCGGCGGATGGGAGTTTAATTGCGTCTTTTATGTCTCCCAAATATATTAAAAAATATAATGGCGATTATTATGTTACTATGTACCGTGATTTCCATAATGAGGACTTTAGTAATTTACGTATTTACTTTACCCTCTGGATTGATGAAATCATTGAGTTGAAAATTGTATCGAAGAAAAATGATTTACGTCCACAAATTTCTAAGTCCCATCTTGCGCATGCAAGTACTTAACCTAAATCGTTTATGCAAAAGCACCGTGCACTGCTAGTCTTGGGTTATTGAGGAAATAATTCCTTTCTCGGTTCTGTTTGTTTTTGTTATTTTTAGTGATATTCCCCCTATAGTTTTTCTAGTTCCATTTTTCTAATTTAATTCGATTCTGTTCTACTCCAATTTCCTCTAGATTCTGACACATCCCTTTTGTAAATCCAGGTGTACCACAAACATAGAACATAGTTTTAGCTAGATCGTAATTATTTGTTTTTATAACTTGTTTAATCTCTTCTAATCCGAATCTGCCTCGAGCGCCTTTCCAATCGGAGTCTGGTGGTTCTCTAGTTAATGTGATGATTATTTGAATATTTTCACTTTTTTCAGCCAGTTGAGGTACTTCTTTTTTAAAGAATATATCTTCTTGAGTACGGCTGGAATAAAGTAAGGTGAGTTTATTTGGTAAATTCATGTCAGAGATATATTCGAGGATACCCTTCATAGGCGCTATTCCCGACCCACCCGCTAACATGAAAATTTGCTCACTATTGGGATCTTCGGAATCCCAAACAAAACTACCATATGGTCCTCGGAACGGAATTTCATCTCCTACTTTACGATCATTGAGCCACTTACTTACAGTCGGTGTTTCAGTTTGTCTAACGGTTAGATCAAAGTAGCTGTCCTCTGTCATCGATCGTGTTGGTGAAGAACTTATGGAATAGGAACGAGGGACTTTTTTATTGAGATGCTCGATAAATGGACGAACCAAAATAAATTGACCTGGTTTAAACCTAAACGGCTTTTGTTCACGGGATAAATATGGAGTCTTAAGTCGTAAGGTTTGAACACTCGGAGTTTGTCGTATCAACTCCGAAACTACACCAATAGTTTCGATGATATATCTTGAAGAAAGGGGTTTAACTTGTCCAGAAACTGCTGTCATCTTTTATACCTCTCATGATCTGGCATGGATTTCGCTCTTAACTTTTCCACGATATTATCCAACAACTTTTGTTCTTCTACAGTAATTTTTCTATCCATTCGTGCTTGTTCGAAAACAGAGTCAACAACAGGAGATAGTAGTTGGTGAAAAATATCAAAAAAATCGCTCTCGTCTAAATTGGCCTCCAGTATTTCCATAATTTGAGGCTCTAGCTTTAATTTCCATTCAGTCAATTTATCTATAATTGCTTTTTCATCTTTGCTGATTTTATCATCTATTTTTGCTATTTCCAAACATGAATCAATAGTCAATTCCAATAGCGCGATTAATTCTTTAGGGGATCTTTTCATTTGCGTCACCTTATTTCATTCTTTGAAAGATTCTCTTTTTAGCTGTTTTATTTATATTCTCTTTTGCCGAATAGAAGTTTTTATAGTCTCTTCACTAAAATATCAACTAAATAATAGTTAAAAATGATTTTTCTTGCTTTCCTTCTTCATATCTCGAAAAAAACAATTAAATCAAGAAATTTTATAGACAGGAGTTCAATGGTTATGCAAGAGGTTATTTGGCCAGAATGTATATACACCTTTCTCAAATTAATTAAATCTAGTCCTCTTGAGAAGAAGTTATTAGACTGTGGCGCTGGTGGGCTGTATCCCCCACTTGCTTTCTTTCGACAAAAAGGTTATGAAACATATGGTATAGATATTTCAGAAAAAGCTATAGCTGTTGCTAATGCTTTTGCAGAACGGAACCGATTCAAACTGAATATCCAACAGGGAGATATGAGACAAATTCCCTTTGAAGCTGAGTCTTTCAGCTTTGTTTATACTCAGAACTCTTTATGTCACCTGACTAAGAAAGATACTGGAATCGTAATTGAGGAAATGGAGAGAGTTCTATGTAGGGGAGGATACTGCCTAGCGGATTTCATGTCTGTTGAGTCCTCATTCTGTAATGAGAGAGAGATGGGCAAGTTAGTTGGCGATCATGAATATCAAATGAGCGGAAGAGACGAAGATTGGTTTCACAGCTTCTTTCGCGACTCCGAGCCCGACAAATACTTTTCTAACATGACAATTATTCGGGTAGATAAGATTCTAATAGAACAAAGGGCAGCGGATCCCGCCTATACAGATGTTCGACTCTATTACTACGTTCAAAAACTCTAAATCAAAATTACTTATTTTTGATCCTCGTATTACATAATTCTTCTTCGTATATCCCTGAATTTCAAATAGGGAGAAGCAAACTATTTATGGGTCTCTCCAAATGGAACTGCGACTCCTCCATGCCTCAATGATCTGACATCATAAATTTCGAATTTTTGAATTTCAGAATTTCCGAATTAAGAAAATTTATATAATAGTATAGTATACTTTAATCAGATGCTTTAGATTATTTTATGTGATAAAAAGAGGTAGAGATGGATAATATGTCCGAGAAATCTATCATTATCATTGGTGCAGGGTTGGGTGGGCTATCTACAGGCTGCTACGCTCAGATGAACGGGTATCAAACTCACATTTTCGAACAGCATCGTGTTCCTGGAGGTTTAGCTAGTTGTTGGAAACGAAAGGGATATCTAATTGATGGTGGCATCCATTTCTTGACTGGATACCGTCCTGGATACCGTATTTATAATCTTTTTAAAGAGATTGGTGTTGATAAAATTCCTTATGTTAACTTAAATATGTATGGACGGTTCATTGGCGAGAAACAGGGAATGAGCGTTGATATTCATGATAATCTAGCACAACTTCAACAGGAGTTAATTGAAAAGTTTCCTAACGATGACAAAACTATCAGAGAACTTATTTCTGCAACTAAGATAATGGCTAAGAAGGATCTTCAAGATATTGGTTTCACAAAGCCAGGAGAATTAATGGGCTTAACGGACTGGGTCAAAGAGCTATGGAAACTTAAGGGTTCCTGGCGATTTATGATTGGCAAATGGAACAAACCAGTCTATAAGTACGTCGAAAAGGTACATGATCCATTCCTAAAGGAATTACTTATGAATTTGTTTCTTCCAATAATGCCTGCTTGGTTTATTGTAATGATCCTAGGATCTCTTGTCGCAGGACAACTG